>CACZTH010000124.1 GCA_902784035.1 uncultured Eubacteriales bacterium | reverse complement strand
ATGGATTTCCACGATGTGGACTTCCAGTGGGGCAACCACGACATCGTCTGGATGGGGGCGGCCATGGGCCACTGGCCCTGCATCGCCAATATCCTCCGCATGAACATCAGCTATAATAATTTCGACATGCTGGAGATCGGCTACGGGATCAATCTCCGTTCCCTGGCCAGCTTCGCGGAGAAGGTCTACGCGGATGACCCCTGCACGGCCTTCCTGCCCCACATGCTGGACCGGAATAAATTCGACCCGGTGGACGCCGCTCTGGCGGCGAAGATGCATAAGGCCATCTCCATCATCCAGTATAAGGTGGAGGGTCAGCTGATCCGGCGGCATCCGGAATACGGGATGGAGAAACGCCTGCTCCTGTCTCAGGTGGACAGGGAGAACGGGACCGTCACCGTGGAAGGGAAGGTCTGGCCCATGAAGGACGTTAACCTGCCCACCGTGGACCCGAAGAACCCTTACGCCCTGACCGCGGACGAAGAGAAGGTCATGCAGACCCTGGAGGCCTCGATCCTGAATTCCGAGAAGCTCCAGCGCCATATCCGCTTCCTGTTCAGCCACGGGTCCCTGTATAAGGTCCAGAATGGCAACATTTTCTACCACGGATGCATTCCCATGGAGGAGGACGGGTCCTTCACAGAGCTGAAGCTGGGCGGCCGGACCTATAAGGGGAAAGCCCTCATGGATTTCCTGGATGAGGAGGTCCGGGCGGAGTTTTTCTCGCCGGAGGACGCCAAGCTGCCGGGGCGGCCCGGGGACGTGATGTGGTACCTTTGGACGGGGAAGGATTCTCCCCTCTTCGGGAAAGAGAAAATGACCACCTTCGAGCGTCAGTTCATCGAAGACAAGTCCACCCACCACGAGCCCGTCCGGCCCTACTACCGGCTGAGGGACAAGCGGAAGCCCTGCGAGGACATCCTCCGGGAGTTCGCCCTGGATCCATCTCACTCGAAGATCCTGAACGGCCACGTGCCTGTGAAGATTAAGGACGGCGAGAGTCCGATCAAGGGCGGCGGCCTTCTCTACGTGATCGACGGCGGCATCTCGAAAGCCTACCAGAAACAGACCGGCATCGCGGGCTATACCTTCATCTTCAACTCCCGTTTCATGGCTCTGGCGGAGCACAAGCCCTATGAGCCCCTGCAGCCGGACGGGACCCAGGTCTTCCATTCACCGGAGCTGCAGACCGTGGAGACCCTGAGCTCCCGCATGCTGATCATCGACACGGATTACGGCGCCGAGCTCATGCACCGGGTGGACGCCATGAAGGCCCTGGTCAACGCCTACAGAAAGGGGCTTCTGAAGGAGCGCTACCCCCGTAAGTAAGTGGTTTGTTCAGGATGCCCGGGCGGCTCGGGCGGTTTGGCGGCTCAGGCTGTTCCCGTGGGAAAGGGCTGGAGCTGTTACAGATAGAACGGGCTGGGACAAAGGCGAACCGGGCGGGCGATCGTCAGCCGGGCCGCCTTCTGGCCGCTCGGGCAGGCGCCGCTCCTACTTCTCCAGCCCGGCCCGGCTTCCCGCGAAAAGGCTGACCGTGCCGGACGGTCTCTTCCTCCCTCTCGTGCCCGGCGTGGTTAAGGGAATGTAAAATCCAGGATTGACAAGCTCCTTCCACACGTGTATACTATCTAAGTACATTGATCAAGCGCCATTAGCTCAATTGGATAGAGTGCCTGACTACGAATCAGTAGGTTGCGCGTTCGAGTCGCGCATGGCGCATATACAAGCCCGGAACCTAAGCGGTTCCGGGTTTTTCATTGAAATTTCGACGCTTTGTGGTATTTGGTAAAGGCTGGTAATGTGCGCGTAAAACGATAAATTTTGTATTAAAAGGCCTTCACTGATAACTAAAGTGATAATATAGTGATAAAATTTCGAGCCCGAAAACCGTTGCGAATGCTTCGGTTCGGGCTCGTTTTTCGACGGGGAAATGAGTGAGATTGTGAAATTCAATAGGAAGTCGGATTAGGCGCGCCGCCTCCTACCGGTCTGTACAGAGGACTTCGGCGATCTTCTCCAGCTCGTCCCGGATATGGATGTGCTGGGGGCATGCCTTCTCGCAGGCGCCGCATTTAATACACTCGTAGGCCCGGTGCTTGCCGTGGAGGCCGGCCACGATGGATTCCTTCCGCTTGGCCTCCTTCATGTTGTTGTAGACCAGGAGTTGGTTCATGGCCGTGAAGGACAGGGAGATGCCGATGTCCTTCGGGCAGACCTTCGAACAGTAATTGCAGCTGGTGCAGGGGATCATGGGCACGGTGGCCAGGGCGGCCTGGGCGTCCGCGATCGTCTGCTGCTGCGCCTTCGTCAGATGGGTGAAATCTTTCATGACAGACAGGTTGTCCTTCATCTGGTCCACGCTGCTCATGCCGGACAGGACGGTGATCAGCCCCTCGTGGTCCGCGGCGAAGCGGAGGGCCCAGGAGGCGTAGGAGCAGGTGGGGTCAGCCGCGTCGAAGACCTTCTTCACGACCTCCGGCGGATTCGCCAGGGCGCCGCCCCGGACGGGCTCCATGATGACCACGGATTTCCCGTATTTTCGAGCCATCTCATAATTCGCCCGGGACTGAATGCCAGGATCCTCCCAGTCGGCGTAATTGATCTGGAGCTGGACGAATTCCACTTCCGGATGGGCCTGGAGCAGGGCCTCCAGTTCCTCCGGCGAGGAATGGAAGGAGAAGCCGATGTGGCGGATCAGGCCCTTCGCCTTCATCTCCTTCACGAAATCCCACATGCCGAAGTCATCGAAGAACTTGGTCCGGGGAGAGCCCAGATTGTGAAGCAGGTAGAAATCGAAGTAACCGGCGTTCGTCCGTTCCAGGGAGGTGTAGAACTGCCGGACCGCGTCTTCCCTGGTCTTGCAGCGGATCCAGGCGGCGTTCTTCGTCGCCAGGTAGAAGCTGTCCCGGGGATACCGGTCGATCAGGGCCTTCCGGATGGCTTCCTCACTGCCGGCATAGGCCCAGGCTGTGTCGAAGTACCGAAAACCGGCGTCCAGAAAGAGGTCGACCATCTCCGATACCTGGGGCACGTCGATCTCGCCGCCTTCTGTCCGGGGCAGCCGCATAAGGCCGAAGCCCAGCTTGGGGATATCTTCTCCGAGTGTCTTCGCCA
The DNA here is from genome assembly GCA_902784035.1 of uncultured Eubacteriales bacterium. Lineage (GTDB taxonomy): Bacteria > Bacillota > Clostridia > Peptostreptococcales > Anaerovoracaceae > Aminicella. The sequence goes on along the minus strand of CACZTH010000124.1, from coordinate 10,554 downwards.
TCGATTTCTCCTTTCGAAAAATGGGCCCGGCGGAGATCCGCCGGGATTTTTTCATGGTTCAGTTAAATTATAATTCTGAATCGGCGGTGAGTAAAGAAATTTATGACAACGTCAGTTCGCTGTGATAAAGTAACATTAAGGAGGTTACGTGATGCTGACGAATATTAACGATATGCTGAGGGACGCCAAAAGAGAACGAAAGGCTGTCGGCGCCTTCAATGTATACAATTTCGATACCATCCGCGGGGTCGCCATGGCGGCGAAGGAGGCGGGGGACGCGCCGGTGATCATGGCCTTTGGCCAGAAATACCTGACCAATATGTCGATGAAAGAGGTGCGTTCGCTGACGGACGCCATCACCGGCACCGATCCGGATCTGCCCATTGCCCTTCACCTGGACCACTGCAGTGACCCGGACCTGATCCGGGAGGCGATGGACGCCGGATTCACGTCCGTGATGTTCGACGGTTCCCGTCTTCCATATGAGGAGAATGTCCGGCTGACGAAGGCCGTCTGTCAGATGGCCCATGCCCGCGGCCGGAGTGTGGAAGGGGAGCTGGGCAGCCTGGCGGCGGGCCGGTCCTCGGAAGAGGGCGGCGCCGAAGACCGGGAACGGTATACAGACCCGGATCAGGCCGCGGAATTCGTGAAGGCAACCGGGGTAGACGCCCTGGCGGTCTCCATCGGCACGGTCCACGGCATGTACCAGGGTACGCCGAACATTCGGATCGACATCCTGAAGGAGATTAATGAGGCCTGTCGGATCCCCCTGGTGCTCCATGGCGGTTCCGGGACACCGGAGAAGGATCTCCTGGCCTGTATCGAGAACGGCATCGCGAAGATCAACATGAATACGGAGATCTCCCAGGCTGCCGTGAAAGCCATCCGCGGGGTCCTGGCGGAGTCGCCGGAGAATGACCCGCCTCATCTTTCCAGTCTGAGCCTGGCCTCTCAGGAGGCTGTCCGCGGGGCAGCGAAGCGGTATATCCAGCTCTTCCGGGGAGAGCTCCAGTAGCCGCGGTCCCGGGGCGCGGCCTTCCCGCGGGCAAGTCTCACGGGCAGGTCTCCGTGGACGCGAAGGGCGTCACGCCGCGGTCTTCCATCCTGCGCCGGCTGGGGCAGACCGGGACATCGGCCCTGTCCTCCGACCTGCCCTCCGCGTCAGTGGATGGCGGGCTGGGTCAGGTCGCCGATGATCAGAGGTCTCGGGGTCAGCAGGTGCTTCATGACGGCGTGGTAGGTCCGTTCGAAATCGAAATCGAGGAGGGAGTCCATCATCTGCTGGTGCTCCTGGACAGTCTCATCGATCCGTCCCTCGTGAGCGAGGGAGGCCATAGCCAGGTCCCGGATCTTATAGATGTGGGCGTTATAGAGCTCGATGAAGGGCTTGATCCCGGGATATGAGACGATGGTCTGGTGGAAGGCGTAGTCACTGTCCACGAAATCGGACACGGACCGGCTGCCGCGGGCGATGGCCCGCTGTTTTTCCAGGTCCTGTTCCATGAGGACCACGGTGGACCGCGCTTCGGGGAGCCCCTTCGACAGGTCGTCGGCGAGCTTCGCGACGGCGTAGTATTCGATGGCGCTTCGGACTTCGAAGGTTTCATTCACTTCGCCGGGGGTGATCCGGTGGAGGCAGAAGCCCCGGCTGGGGAGGATGTCGATGAAGCCCTCCTGCTCCAGCTGGAGGAGGGCGGCGTGGAGTGGGGTCCGCGAGACACCCAGGTCCTGACAGAGCTTTCTTTCAGAATAGACCTTATTCTTCAACATTCTGCCATCTGTGATCATATTTTTAATGCCGCGGTAGGCGGTTGTCTTCAGATTCGTGGCCGGCATAGGGCCTCCTTCCCGGCGGCGTTACCGCCGAATGAACATGTATTATAACCGTCAGCTTCCCGCTGGCGTCGGCATCCGGCATACCGGAATGCCATATCATATCAACCTTATCAGATTGACCGCCCGGCGTCAAGCGCGGGAGGGGGAGGTCCGGCTCAGAGGAAGCTCCGCGTCAGGACAGAAGAAAGGATCGAACCATGGGAGAAAGAATTTCTGTAAAGGAACTCGACAGGCTTCCGGTGCCTGATGAAGCGGAGGTGGACCGCCTCCTTCAGGCGGAGATTCAGAAAAGCGGCCGCAAGCTGGTGGTATTGGACGATGACCCCACCGGTGTCCAGACCGTCCATGACGTAAGTGTTTACACGAGCTGGGACGAGGCCGCCATGACGGAGGGCTTCCGGGAGCCTGGCCGGATCTTCTATATCCTCACCAACAGCCGGGGCATGACCCGGGAGGAGACCATCCGGGTACACCGGGAGATCCTGGCGTCCGCCGAAGCCGCGTCCCGGGCCACCGGAAAGGACTACGCCATCATCTCCAGGAGCGATTCTACCCTGAGAGGCCACTTTCCGCTGGAGGGGGAGGTCCTGCGGGAGGGACTGGAGAAGCTGGGGCACCCCGTCGATGGCGAGATTCTTCTCCCATATTTCCGGGAGGGCGGCCGGTTTACCCTGAACGACATCCACTATGTCCAGTACGGCGATGAGCTGGTCCCCGCCGCGGACACCGAGTTCGCGAAGGACCGGACCTTCGGCTACCAGCATTCTGACCTTCCCGGGTACATCGAGGAGAAGACAAAAGGCGCCTATCCAGCGGCCGGTGTGGTCCGGATCTCCCTGGAGGATCTCCGGGCCATGGAGCTGGAGAAAATGACAGCCCAGCTGATGGGCGTCACGGATTTCGGCAAGGTCTGCGTCAACTGCGCGAAGGATATAGATGTGAAAGTGTTCTGCATCGCCCTTTACCGGGCCCTTTCCCAGGGCAAACGCTTCCTCTTCCGGACCGCCGCCGCCTTCGTGAAAGCGGTGGGAGGCATCTCTGACCGGCCTCTCCTGACCCGGGCAGACATGGTCACCCTGGAGAACGGGAACGGCGGCGTTATCGTGGTGGGCAGCCACACGGCCAAGACCACGGCTCAGCTCTCAGAGCTTCTGAAGCTCCCCGAGCTTGTCCCGGTCTCCTTCCGGTCCAGCGCGGTCCTGGAAGGCCCCGAGGCCTTTGACGCTGAAGTGGCCCGCTGTGTGGCGGAAGAGGAGAAGATCATCCGGTCGGGCAGGACCTCTGTCTGCTTCACAGAGCGGAAGGTTCTGGACCTGCCCGGCGATACCCCGGAGGCCGCCCTGGAGAGGAGCGTCCGCATCAGCGACGGCGTTCAGCGGATGGTGGCGGACCTCCGCGAGACCCCGGCCTTCATCATCGCGAAGGGCGGCATCACCTCCTCCGATGTGGGAACGAAGGCGCTCCGGGTCCGCCGCGCCGATGTTCTGGGCCAGATCCGCCCCGGTGTTCCTGTCTGGCGGACCGGCGCCGAGAGCCGGTTCCCCGGCACCCCCTATGTGATCTTTCCGGGTAATGTGGGTCAGGTGGAGACCCTGAGGGAAGCCGCCCAGATTCTTCTGGGTCAGGAAGTCTGACAGGGGGCGCCTGCCAGAATTGTCGGGATTCTTCAATACATGAATGTACAATGTACAGAATACAGACCATAAAACCGCCGAATTTCAACGGATTTCGACTTTGTTAAAAATACTTCAAAACATTGACTAATGGAAAGTTGAAGTGTAGAATGTGTTTTAGCCTTATGGAAGAAAGGAGTGCTTTCTATGAGTATTGAGAAACAGGTCGACAGCAGGAAGCTGAAGACCATGGACGGCAATGCCGCCGCCGCCCATGTCGCTTACGCGTTTACGGAAGTCGCCGCGATCTATCCGATTACCCCGTCCTCTCCGATGGCGGAGAATATGGATGAGTGGGTATCCCAGGGCCGGAAGAACATCTTCGGCGAGCCGGTGAAGATCGTGGAGATGGAGTCTGAGGGAGGCGCGGCTGGCGCGGTTCACGGTTCCATCAGCGCCGGTTCCTATACCTCTACCTTCACGGCTTCTCAGGGTCTTCTCCTGATGATTCCGAATATGTATAAGATGGCTGCCGAGCAGGTGCCCGCAGTGTTCCACGTGTCCGCCCGGGCGATCGCCAAGCAGTCTTTGTCCATCTTCGGGGATCAGACCGATGTGATGGCATGTCGCCAGACCGGTTTCGCCATGCTGGCCTCCAACAGCGTCCAGCAGGTCATGGACCTGGCCGCGGTCGCGCACCTGGCCACCATCGACGGCCACCTGCCCATGCTGCATTTCTTCGACGGATTCCGAACTTCCCATGAGTATCAGAAGATCCACGTCTGGGACTATGAGACCCTGAAGAGCATGGTGAACTGGGACGCGGTGAGACGGTTTAAGGATCACGCCCTGAACCCGAACCATCCCCACGCCATCGGTTCCGCCGAGCAGCCGGAAGCCTACTTCCAGCACGCGGAGGCGGCGAACGGGTCGGTCGCGGAGACCCCGGACATCATCGCGCATTACATGGCGCTCGTGAATGAGAAACTGGGCACAGATTACAAGCCCTTCAATTATTATGGCGCGCCCGACGCGGAAGAGGTCATCGTGGCCATGGGCTCCGTCTGCGAGGCGGCGGAGGAGCTGGTCGACCATATGATGGCGAAGGGGAAGAAGGTCGGCGTCGTGGAGGTCCACCTCTATCGGCCCTTCTCCCCGAAGTATCTGGTGGAGGTCCTTCCGGAGACCGTGAAGAAGATCTCTGTCCTGGATCGGACGAAGGAAGCCGGCTCCGTCGGCGAGCCCCTGTACCTGGATGTGGTCGCGGCTCTGAACGGCACCCGCTTCGCGGGCGCTGAGGTCCTGCGCGGCCGGTATGGTCTGGGATCGAAGGACGTCCAGCCCGGCGACATCCTGGCTGTCTACGAGAATATGGAGAAGGCGGAGCCCCAGAAGGAATTCACCCTGTCCATCAACGATGACGTGACCCACCTGTCCCTGACCCCGAGCCATTACCCGAACACGGCTCCCGCGGGCACCGTGTCCTGCAAGTTCTGGGGCCTCGGCTCTGACGGCACCGTCGGCGCCAATAAGAACAGCGTCAAGATCATCGGCGACCACACCGATAAGAAGGTCCAAGCCTACTTCCAGTATGACTCGAAGAAGTCCGGCGGCGTGACCATCTCCCACCTCCGCTTCGGCGATCAGCCCATCAAGTCCACCTACTACATCAAGCAGGCGAACTTCGTGGCCTGCCATAACTCCGCTTATCTGCAGAAGTATAAGATGGTTGAGGACGTGATTCCCGGCGGCAGCTTCCTGCTGAACTGCGTCTGGTCCGATGAGGAGCTGGAAGAGCATCTTCCCGGCAGTGTCAAGCGCTATATCGCTCAGAACGACATCAACTTCTACACCTGCGACGCCGTATCCATCGCCAAGAAGGTGGGGCTGGGCGCCCGCAGGACCAATTCTGTCCTTCAGGCCGCTTTCTTCAAGATCGCCAGCATCATCCCCATCGAGGACGCGGAGAAGTATATGAAGGACGCCATCCGGAGCACCTATGGCCGGAAGGGCGAGAAGATCGTGAATATGAACATCGCCGCGGTGGATGAGGGCATCGCCAACGTCCATAAGGTGGATGTCCCCGAAGCGTGGAAGGACGCGGCGGATGACGCGGCGCCCGCCAAGCTGACCGGAAGAGACGACTTCATGACCCGTTACCTGAACGACATCGTGGTGCCCATGGGCGCCATGGACGGCGACAGCATCCCTGTTTCCGCTTACATGGATTCTCAGGATGGCCACGCGCCTTCCGGCACCGCCGCCTTCGAGAAGCGCGGCATCGCCGCGGACGTTCCGGTCTGGAATGTCAAGAACTGCATCCAGTGCAACCGCTGCGCCTTCGTCTGCCCCCACGGCGTCATCCGTCCCTTCGCGATGACCCAGGAGGAAGCTGTTCTGGCTGACGGCGACGCGAAGAAGATGATCGGGAAGGGCGTCGAGGATCTGATGTTCACCATGGGCATCTCCGCGATGGACTGCACAGGCTGCGGTTCCTGCGCGCAGATCTGCCCGGCGAAGGAGAAGGCCATCGTCATGACCCCGGTCACCGACGAGATTCTCTCCCAGAGTCAGAAAAAATATGATAAACTGTTTAAGGGTGTAGCTCAGAAGGAACTGCCGTTTAAGGTGGACAGCGTGAAGGGCTCCCAGTTCAGACAGCCGCTGCTGGAATTCTCCGGCGCCTGCCCGGGCTGCGGGGAATCTCCCTATGCCAAGCTGATCACCCAGCTGTTTGGCGATCGGATGTACATCGCCAACGCCACCGGCTGCTCCTCCATCTGGGGCAACAGCGCTCCCAGCACGCCGTATACCGTGAATCCGCAGGGTCATGGTCCGGCATGGGGCAACTCCCTGTTCGAGGACAACGCGGAGTTCGGTCTGGGCATGACCATCTCCGTGGAGACCAGAAGAATCGAGTGCAAGAATGCTGCAGAGAGACTGCAGGCGAAGGTGCCGGAAGCGGCCGCCTGGCTGGCTGCCTTTGACGACAGCGCCAAGTCCGGCGAGACCGGCGAAGCCCTGGCGAAGGCCTGTGAGGGTCTGGAGGACGCGGACGCCAAGTTCCTGGTCGCCAATCAGGACATGCTGAAGAAGCCCTCCATGTGGATCTTCGGCGGCGACGGCTGGGCCTATGACATCGGTTACGGCGGGCTGGACCATGTTCTGGCTTCCGGGCACAACCTGAATGTGTTCGTCTTCGACACCGAGGTCTATTCCAACACCGGCGGACAGTCCTCCAAGTCCACCCCGAGGGGCGCCGTGGCTCAGTTCGCGGCCGCCGGGAAGGACGTGAAGAAGAAGGATCTGGCTGCCATCGCCATGCAGTACGGCTACGTCTATGTGGCCCAGGTCGGCATGGGCGCGGACATGGAGCAGACGGTGAAGGCGATTAAGGAGGCCGAGGCCTATGACGGTCCGTCTCTGATCATCGGTTACTCGCCCTGCATCAACCACGGTATTAAGAAGGGCATGGCCAAGTCCCAGGAAGAGATTAAGGAAGCCGTGGAGTGCGGTTACTGGAACCTGTTCCGCTTCAATCCTGATCTCGCGAAGGAGGGGAAGAACCCCCTGACCGTGGACAGCAAGGCGCCGACCGGCAGCTATAAGGACTTCATCATGGGCGAAGTCCGGTACAATTCTCTGAGCCTGAAGTTCCCGGAGAGAGCGGAAGAGCTCTTCAGCGAGTCGGAGGCCGACGCGAAGGCCAAGTACGAGCGGCTCGTCGAAGAAGCGAAGTAATACCTGCGAGTAAGGAGGCTCATTTGAAACGGTTTGAAATCGTCAAGAAGCGGCAGCTGAACGATACTATCCACTGGTATACGATCTACGCGCCGCTGATCGCCCGGCACGCGCAGCCTGGGCAGTTCATCATTCTCCGCGTCGACGAGCACGGAGAGCGCGTCCCCCTGACCATGGCGGGACATGACAGTGAGACCGGCACGATCGACATCATCGTGCAGACTGTGGGCCGGACCACCATGCTGCTGGAGCAGCTGAACGTCGGCGACTGCCTCGCCGACGTGGTGGGCCCCCTGGGTCAGCCTTCGAAGATGGAGGGCCTGAAGAGGGTCTGCATCGTCGGCGGCGGTGTCGGCAACGCGCTGGCTTACCCTCTGGCCATCGGCATGCATAAGCATGGGATCCATGTGGAGATGATCTGCGGCTTCAAGTCGAAGGATCTGGTCATCCTGGAGGATGAGTTCCGGGCTGGCGTGGATAAGGTCCACATGGTCACGGACGACGGTACCTACGGTGAGAAGGGTTTCACCACCGATAAGCTGAAGGCGCTTCTGGACGCCGGGGAGCAGTTCGATGAGATTGTGGCGGTCGGACCGGCGGTCATGATGAAGTTCGTCTGCGGCATCGCGAAAGAGTATGGCATTCCTTCTGTGGCGTCCCTGGCCACCTATATGGTGGACGGGACCGGCATGTGCGGCGGCTGCCGCGCCATCGTAGGCGGGGAGAGCAAGTTCGTCTGCGTGGACGGTCCGGATTTCGACGGCGCCCTGATTGACTGGGACCTCCTCATTAAGAGAGGAAAGACCTTCGCCGCGGAAGAGGCGGAAGAGAGAGCCCACGTCTGCAAGCTGACAGGAGGTGTCCGTACTAATGCCTAACATGAGAAATGATAAGAATCCGATGCCGGAGCAGGATCCGGTGGTCCGGAGCGGCAATTTCGACGAAGTGGCCCTGGGCTATACCGAGGAGATGGCCCTGGACGAAGCGGCGCGGTGTCTGAATTGTAAGAACCGGCCCTGTGTCAGCGGCTGCCCCGTGAACGTTCACATCCCCGACTTCATCGCGAAGATCGTGGAGAGGGACTATGAGGGCGCCTATGAGACCATCACGCTGACCAACTCCCTTCCCGCTGTCTGCGGCCGTGTATGTCCCCAGGAGAACCAGTGCGAAAGCAAGTGCGTTCGCGGGATTAAGGGCGAAGCTGTCGGCATCGGCAGACTGGAACGGTTCACGGCGGATTGGCATGACGCTCATAATAAGGAGGAGGCCCACGCGAAGGTTCCGTCCAACGGTCATAAGGTGGCTGTTGTCGGCGGCGGCCCCGCCGGACTCACCGCGGCGGGCGACCTGGTTAACATGGGCTATGACGTGACCGTGTTCGAGTCCCTCCATAAGGTGGGCGGCGTCCTGGTCTACGGCATTCCCCAGTTCCGTCTCCCGAAGGAGATCGTGGCGACGGAGGTCGAGAAGCTGCAGCAGAAGGGCGTGACCTTCGTCACCGACGCCATCGTGGGCAAAGCCATTACGGTGGACGAGCTCATGGATGAGGAGGGCTTCGAGGCCGTCTTCGTCGGCACCGGCGCCGGTCTTCCCATGTTCATGAACATCCCCGGCGAGAGCCTGGTGGGCGTGGTTTCCGCCAACGAGTATCTGACCCGGATCAACCTCATGAAGGCCTATCGGGATGACTATGACACCCCCATCGCCCGCCCGAAGAAGGTGGCGGTGGTCGGCGCCGGCAATGTGGCCATGGACGCCAGCAGGTCCGCCCGCCGGATGGGCGCGGAGGTCACCCTGATCTACCGCCGCTCTGAGAAAGAAGTCCCCGCCAGGGCGGAGGAGTTCGCCCACGCGAAGGCGGAGGGCATTAACTTCCACTTCCTGACCAACCCGGTGGAGATCCTGGGCGACGAGAACGGGAATGTATGCGGCATCCGCTGCATCCGCATGGAGCTGGGCGAGCCTGACGCCTCCGGCCGCCGGCGGCCCATCCCTGTCGAAGGCTCCGAGTTCGTCGAAGACGTCGACTATGTGATCATGGCCCTGGGCACCAAGACGAATTCTCTGATCCGTGATACCACCCCGGGCATCGAGCCCACGAAGAAAGGCGGCATTAACGTGGATGAGAAGGGCGAGACCAGCCGGCCCGGCATCTTCGCCGGCGGTGACGCGGTCACCGGAGCGGCTACGGTCATTAAGGCCATGGGCGCCGGGAAAACCGCGGCGGCAGGGATCGACGCCTATATCCGCTCGAAGGAACAGTAAGAAGGCGCGGCGGTCCCGGACCCGGGAGCCCGTCTGATCACCTGAAACAGAAAGAGACCGATCCGGCCATCCAGGCCGGGTCGGTCTCTGTGTATTTTCTGATACGAATTTATCGGGTCGCCTATTCTGTTTCGAATTAAATCTGGAATTCTCCGGCAGTGCCTACTGGCCGTCGCTGTAATTGAGGATGCTCCGGAGGCGGCCGCCCCGGGCTTTCTTCTTCTGGGCGGGGGCGGGCCCATTCCCGTAATAGATGATGGAGGCGGTGAAACCCTTCTCCGCAGCGATCAGAAGGGCGCAGGATCCGTCGGTGCCGTCCCGGGGCCTGGTCAGGCTGCCGGGATTGATCAGGAGAAGCTCACCGGGCTCTCCAGGAGCCCCGGAATTCCCTGGCTGGCTGCTCCGGACCGGGGAGGATGGCAGGGCGGAGTGGTCTCCGCGGCCTTCGCTGTCCTGTCCCGCCGCCCGCGCCGGCAGCCTGCGGACCAGGGGAACGTGGGTATGGCCATAGCAGGCGCAGGCGCAGCCCTCTGATTCCGCGAGCAGGGCCAGTCTGTCCGGCCCCCAGCCCACGTTTTCCGTGTGGCCATGGGTCACCAGGATTCTCCCTGCCGGCGTGTCCAGGGTCTGGAATTCCCGTTCGAGGGCCCCATCGCAGTTGCCCCGGACAGAGACCACCTTCTGGTGGAGCTTCCGGGCCAGCAGGTCCGCGTCCCGCTTATAGTCTCCGCAGTGAATGACAGCGTCGATGATGACGCCGGCGGAGAAACGCTCATACATTTCGACCGCCCGGTCGATCTGACCGTGGGTGTCGCTTATTACGAAAATATTCATATATTCATCTTAACCAGAGAAAAGGCTCCTGTCAATTGCCGTGCCAGTCGGGAAGTGCGCTGGGGATCAGCGCGTTCTGGGGGGATTGTCAGGGAGGATGATGTCTGGGCGGGATAGCCAGCTGCAGGTGTACGGTTTCACGAAATATTGCGAAAAAAGCGCGAAAAATATTGAATTTCGGATAGAGTACAATATTGTTCGCAAAAGTGAATAGTAGAAAAGCCATTGAGGCTCGTGTAAAATGATTAGCGACCAAACTTCTCAT
>CACZTH010000123.1 GCA_902784035.1 uncultured Eubacteriales bacterium | reverse complement strand
GTTCCGGGAGGGCGCGGACATCGTCACCGGCTCTACCCATAAGACATTCTTCGGGCCCCAGAGAGGCGTCATCGGTGTCAATTATAAGAAAGAGGACCTGAACTACGGACTCTGGGAGACCATCGAGAGACGGGCCTTCCCCGGCAGCGTGTCCAACCACCATCTGGGCACTATCCTGGGCCTTCTGATGGCGGCGTACGAGATGAACGCGTTCAGGGATGACTACCAGAAGGCGGTGCTCGCGAACGCGAAGTCCTTCGCCAGGAGCCTGGCCGGGAACGGTCTCCATGTCATCGGCGATCCTGGGATGGGCTATACGGAGACCCATCAGGTGCTCCTGAACGTCGGTTACGCCAGCGGCCCCGAGGTGGCGGAGCGTCTGGAGCGGAACAACATCATCGTAAACTACCAGGCGACGCCGGACGAGGAGGGTTTCACCGCCTCCGGCGCGCTCCGGATGGGCGTCGCGGAGATGACGAGGTTCGGCTTCGGGCCGGACGAATTCGAGAAGCTCGCGGAGCTCATGGCGGACTGCATCCTGCGCGGTGAAGATGTTTCGAAGGATGTGGAGGCCCTCCGGGCCGACCACCTGGAGATGCTGTACTGCTTCAGAGGAGAGGCTTTTAATAAGGAACTCGGGCGTCTGGCGGACGCGCTGAACCTGTGAGGATTTTTTTGTCAGATGAGAAAAGCGCGGAAGACCGCGCGGTTTCACGATAACACGTAGGAATAAGGCGGCCAGGCCCGCGGGACGCGGGCGGAAAGGAAGACAGTCATGGCAGACGTAAAATTCACGAAGACCCACGAATGGGTCAGCAAAGACGGCGGCGTGTATACGGTCGGCATTTCGGACTACGCGCAGAAGGAGCTGGGCGACGTAGTGTTCGTCAACCTGCCGGAGGTGGGGGACGAGGTCAGTAAGGGAGAGGCCTTCGGTGATGTGGAGGCCGTGAAGGCGGTTTCTGATCTGGTGAGCCCGGTAACCGGAACGGTTTCGGAAATTAATGAAGAACTGAGCGACGCGCCGGAGAATCTGAACAGCGATCCCTACGGCGCCTGGATCATGAAGGTCACCGATGTGACGGAGGTAGAAGAACTCATGGATGAGGAAGCGTATAGAGAGTTCTGCAGCAAGGAGGAGTGACATGGGTACATATGTTCCTTCCACGGCTGCCGAGCGCGATCAGATGCTGCGGTCGCTGGGGCTGCCCGAGGGCGAAGCCGGATACAGGCGGCTGTACGCTGACGTGCCGGAGGGCGTATACCGGTCCCATGATCTGAACCTGCCCGCCGGCAGGAGCGAGATGGAAGTCAGCGCGGAACTTGCCCGGATGGCCTCGGAGAACAGGATCTATCATACCATCCTGCGCGGAGCCGGCGCCTATGACCACTATATACCGGCCGTCGTAAAGTCCATTCCGAAGAAAGAAGAATTCCTGACGGCCTATACGCCGTACCAGGCGGAGATCAACCAGGGTCTGCTCCAGTCCATTTTCGAATACCAGACCATGATCTGCGACCTCACAGGCATGGACGTGGCGAACGCCTCTGTTTATGACGGCGCGACGGCCGCGGCTGAGGCGGCGGCCATGTGCAGGACGGCTAAACGAAAGGTCACGCTGGTATCCGCCGCGGCGAACCCCGAGGTTATCAGCGTCATGCGGACCTACTGCTACGGGGCGGGCACGGAACTCAGGCTTGTGCCGGTGAAGGAGGGCAGGACGGACCTGGCGCGGCTGGAAGCGATGCTCACGGACGATGTGGCCGGCGTCTATCTGCAGCAGCCCAATTTCTTCGGTCTGTTCGAGGACGCGAAGGAGATCGGCGAACTGGTTCATCAGCATAAGGCGATGTACATTATGGGCTGCGACCCGATCGCGCTGGCCATCATGGCCGCGCCCGGCGAATGCGGCGCGGACATCGCGGTCGGGGAGGGCCAGCCCCTGGGCCTGCCGCTCGCCTATGGCGGGCCCTATCTCGGCTATATGGGAACGACGAAGAAGAACATGCGCAAGCTCCCGGGGCGCATCGTCGGGGAGACGACGGATCACGAGGGCAGACGCGCCTACGTGCTGTCCCTGCAGACCCGTGAACAGCATATCCGAAGAGAGAAGGCGAGCAGCAACATCTGCTCGAATGAGGCGCTGTGCGCCCTGACGGCTTCTGTTTACATGGCGTATATGGGGCCATCCGGCATGCGGGAGGCAGCGGCCCAGTCCATGGCCAAGGCCCACTATCTGGCGGGGAAGCTTACGGAGATTCCGGGGGTCACGCTGAGATACAGCGGCGATTATTTCAATGAGTTCCTGACGGATATGCCGCGTCCCGGGGCTGTTCTGGCGGCGCTGGACGACGCGGGCATCCTCGGCGGCCTCCCGGTGGACAAAGGCATCCTGTGGTGCGCTACAGAGAAGGTTTCGAAGGCGGCGATGGATCAGACCACCATGATCGTGAAGGAGGTGCTGGGAGAATGAAGCTCATATTCGAACGCAGCGTTCCCGGCAGGCATTCGGAGGTGCTTCCTCCCTGCGACGTTGACCTCGTCGAGGTCCCGGAGAAAATGAAAAGGCGGTCGCCCCTGCCTCTGCCGGAGCGGTCGGAGGTGGATGTCACCAGGCATTATACGGAGTTAGAC
>CACZTH010000122.1 GCA_902784035.1 uncultured Eubacteriales bacterium | reverse complement strand
TTCTCCATAGCCCTGCCGCCGGAGGGAGAGATCCGCGATGTAGACCCGGGTCAGGTTGCAGGAATCCGCCTCGTGGTTGATCTTCGTGATCAGGATGCGGCCGATGGGCCTGTTTTCCTTCTTCTGGACGATGACGAACTGCTCCTTCGCCGGATCCTGGCTGTCATGGATGAAATCCGTCACGATCTCCTTATAGGAATGATCATTGGTGATCCAGAGGTTCTGGTTCACCTCCGGGAGTTCCTCCCATTCGACGAAATAGTCGCAGTCCTCGAAGACCGTCCGCCGCAGGACAAGCCTTTCTGTTTCCAGCACCCTCTCTTCCATGACGAGGCACCTCCCCTTTCTGGTCTGTACCCTTCTGTTCGCAGATCGTTTATGGCTAAGTATATCATCCGACAGAAAAGTTTGCAAATTCTACTTCCATCCGCTCCTTTTGAATTCATCACCTAACTATGCTATCATGAAAGCCTAATGAAGATAATTTGTTTACATAAATAATACAGGAGCGTTCCGAATGAAGAACCCGATGAAGGCCCTGCTCATCGCGGGGCTGACGGCTTCCTTACTGCTGACTTCTGCCTGCCGGAACCAGCGGCAGCTGGAGAATACCTCAGATGTGGCCCCGGATGTCATCTCCGACGAGGTCGAAGTCAAGCTGGGCGCCTATAAGACCGACCTCTCTGACTCCAGCCGCGCGTCCGCCAGCAGCCAGGGCATGAAGGACTACCTGGTCCACTGGGCGGCCGCGAAGGGCATCACCTGTAAGACGGACAAAAAAGGCAATGTGTACATGCGGTCCCGCGCCACTTCCGGCTATGAGGAGGCAGCGCCGGTGGTCCTGGTCTGCCCCTACGACAGCCGCCAGGCCGACACCTACATCAACCCCATGGCCATGGCGCTTTACGCCATCAAGAACAGCACCGTCCACAGCGCCTTCACGGTGATCTTCACCCCGGAATACGGGAATGACTTCTCCGGTGTCCAGTCCCTGAAAAAGACCTATTTCCCGGACGACGCCAGGGTCTTCGTCCTGAACGGGTCCCAGAAGGGCCGCTACAGCCTGAACGCGGGCGGCAGCACCGTCTTCAGGTTCACCCAGAAGATCCGCTACCGGAAGCCAGAATATACGAAGGCTTACCGGATCACCATCTCGAACCTGGAGGGCGGTCAGTCGACCACGGAAATGAACGTGAAGGTGAACCCGATCCTCCGTCTCCAGAGTCTGCTGACCAGCCTGACCTCGTCCAACATCCCCTATGAGCTGGCGTCGATCTCCGGAGGCGCCGGCGGGGCCATGGTACCCACTTCCTGCCAGATGACCATCGTGGTCAACGCGGATAAGGAGAAGCAGTTCATCACGAAGATGGAAGCCGCCACAGACCGATTTAACCAGGATAAGGCCAAGCGGCACCCCGGCGCGGTTTACAACTGCGTCAGCGTGGATCTTCCGAAGAAGGTCATCGCCACGGAAGACAGCCAGCAATTCGTGAATTTCATGTATACCCTGCTGAAGGGCACCTACTATAAAGAAGACGGAAACGTCATCACCACCAACAACATCACCAGCGTCCAGTCCTCCGGGAACCAGATCGCGATCGGCTCGGTCTGCTACAGCCTGGACCAGGCGAAAATGAACGAGGTTCGGAAAGCGGAGCGGACCCTGTGCGGCCTGTCCGACGCCCATTACAGCGTGGTCAGGACCATTCCGATCTGGAAGGGGCCGGCCGAAGACAGCCAGTTCGCCAAGACCCTGAAAACAAGCTACCGGGCCTATACGAAGACCGGCCTTGCCTTCAGCGACTCCATCGTCTCTTCCAACGCCAATTATATCCAGAAGATCAACTCGAAATGTCAGATCGTGACGCTGAATGTCAGCGCGAACGTTCTGACGGACTGCACCGGTTCCTTCATGAAATTCCTGATCGGAAACACGCCGAACGCGGGCAGGCGCGCGCTCTTCCGGTAAACCGAAGGAGGTGCCTCATCAGCGGCAGTTTGCCACCGATGAGACACCTCCTTCTCGCCATGAGCGATCCTTCTCCTAAGCGGAGAGGGGTCTTTTATTTCTTCGGAAGAATCCGGACATTCAGATCGACGCTGACCGGAATGCCGGCCACCCTCCCCCGGTCGGAATACTGCCACATCCGGTACCTGCCCCGGTAGCTGGTCCGCCCCGTATAATGGGCCAGCCAGACATCGTACTTCGCCAGGTAGCTCATATCGATCCATCCGTTCAGCCAGGTCGGGTTGCCGTAAATCATGGGGGTATACCCGTTCTGAGCGATAATGGAGCAGAAAGCGTCCGCGATCTCCGTCCGCTGGCGGACAGACAGCCCGCCGTTTCGGTCGTTCTCCGACACCTCCATGTCAAAGGCCACCGGGTAGGTTACCCCCCTGCCCCGAATCTTTCTGACCACGAATTTCGCTTCTTCCACCGCCTCGTCCACATTCCGGGCCTGAGAGTAGAAGTAGACGCCGGTCTCCAGCCCCGCGGCCTTCGCCTTCCGAAGGTTATAGGCCGCCATCGGATCCTCTGTCAGAGCCCCGTTCTGGCTGCCCCGGTAGCCCAGGCGGATCATGGCGAAGCGGATCCCGGAAGCCGCGGCGCTCTCCCAGTCGATGGTCTTCTGGTACTCTGACACATCCACACCGGGCACTGAGCTAAAGCCAGGCCCCGTGTAGGACAGGAAACCGCCCGCCTGCTGGTAATACCGGTTGCTGAGGTCATTCCTCGGGACGCCCAGCCTTTTTCCCAGGCCATGATAAGAGCCGGTGACAATAAAAAAGAAAGAGAAGACCGCCAGGAAAAGCGCTGTCCCCAGGATCATGGTCCCGATCAGGAGGGGCCGCCGGGCGGCAGGGGTCCTGCGCCTGACTCTGCGGCGGGTCCGAAGCCGGATGCCCCTCCTTCCCTTTCTTTTCTTTCCTGACACGTAGATCTCCCTTCTGCCAGACAGATGCCCGCAAAAAAAACAGAAGATGCGTCCGGTTACCCGAACGCATCCAGGACGAACCGCCTACAGTTCTTCCTTATCCTCTTCTTCCGTGAGTTCGTTAAAAGCCGTGATCAGCACCGCCGCCGTAATGGCGCAGCAGCTGAAAATGATCCATTTCTTCATCATGATTGTCAGCTCCTTTCTCCTGCCGATGGGCGCTTCAGCAACCCCTTTTCCTTATTATACCTTCCCGGCCTGCCGCTTTCAATTGAAAATCGATGGGGGCAGCTTCCATTCGGATAATAAAATGAAAAAACGACAGGATACTGTTCTCTCAGTGCTCCTGCCGTTTCGTGGTGCGCCTAAGCAGATTCGAACTGCTGACCTTCACATTCGGAGTGTGCTACTCTATCCTGCTGAGCTATAGGCGCAAATTGAACAATTGCTATATTACCACTGTTCGCTTGTTTATTCAAGCGAAAATCGAGGTAAAATAATTGCGACATTGTAATTTACCGGGTCCGGGCGTATACTTAGTTGAATGGTGTGCCTTGGAGGCGGACTGAGAAAGGATCATATCGATATGAGCAACGACAACACGCAGGACGTTCGAAAGAGCGGGAAGAAGAAGGTAATCATCACCCTGCTCGTTCTCCTGGCCGCCCTCGCTGGCGCGGGCTATTACCTGTATGACCAGGCAACTTCTGATACCTTCCTGCCTGGAACCAAGGTGAATGGCGTAGACGTATCCGGCCTGGACCGGGAAGCCGCGGAACAGGCCATTGAAAAGGATCTTTCCGGAAAGACTCTGAAGATCATCGAGACCGGTAAGACCGTCGGCAGCTTCCAGAGCAGCGATTTCACCTTCGACACCGCCGAAGAAGTCGGGAAGGCCCTACGGCCCGGCTGGGAGACGGCCGTCCGCCGGATCTTCGATAAGAAGCTCCGGACCATCACCGTGAAGACCACCGCTGTTCCGAAGGACGCGAAGGCCTTCGAGAACGCGGTCAGCCAGCTTTCCATCGTGAAGGACGAGAAATACACCCGGAAAACCCGAAACGCCTATATCGATCTGACATCGACCGATTTCAAGATCGTGAAGGAAGTCTACGGAGACAACCTGGATGTGGCGAAGCTGAAGAAGGCCATCCTGACCGCTGTCGCCGCCGGGAAGACGGAACTGGACTACCAGGCCTCCGACTATTATGAGAAGCCGACCGTCACGGCGGAGAGCGCCGCGCTTCAGAAGCAGCTGACCTACTGTAAGGAATACCTGACCCGGAAGATCACCTATAAGACACCGAGAGGCGAATACACCATCACCCCCGACCAGCTGAACAAGCTGATCGCCGTTAAGGATGACGGGACCGTCACTGTGAAGCAGAAGAATCTGACCACGTTCGTGAAGGACATCCTTTCCCTGAAGGCTTCCACCGTAGGCATCACCCGGACCCTGACCTCTGTCACAGGAGAGACCTATACCGTCAGCGGCGGCAACTTCGGCCGGACCGTGGACGTGGAGAAGGAGAGCGCCCAGCTGACGAAGGACCTCCAGTCGAAGCAGGATGTTTCCCGGTCCCCGATCTACACGGGCGGCGTCACCGCCTCGAACGGCAGCGACATCGGAAATTCCTTCGTCGAAGTCAACCTCCGCACCCAGACCCTTTACTGCGTGAAGAACGGGCAGACGGTTCTGACCTCCCCCATCGTAAGCGGGAAGGTCACGGACGGCCACGGAACTCCCGCGGGTACCTACGCCCTGGCCTATAAGGTGCGGAACGCCACCCTGGAGGGGAAGAACGCCGACGGCTCCGACTATAAGAGCGATGTCAGCTATTGGATGCCCTTCAACGGCGGCATCGGCTTCCACGACGCGCCCTGGCGGAGCGCCTTCGGCGGAGGGATCTATTACGCGAACGGCAGCCACGGCTGCATCAACATGCCCCCGGCCAACGCGGGGAAGCTTTTCTACCTGATCGACGCAGGAACCCCGGTCATCGTCCATTGGTAAAGCACCGAGATATGAAACGAAATCCAGAAAGCGGCCTTCGGACCGCTCTTTTTTTGGCCGTGTTCCCCGTTGACTTTTGTCAGCGCTGTGGTATCATAGGTCATGAGCTTGGCACTCATTTGCACAGAGTGCTAACACAATTCGGGAACTGGGCGCCTCTCGGGGCGCTTTTGTCAAAACCTATTCGGAGGCGATACGATGGCGAAGAAACAGTTTAAAGCGGAATCCAGAAAACTCCTGGACATGATGATCAATTCCATTTACACCCATAAGGAAATCTTCCTGCGGGAGCTTATCTCCAACGGCAGCGACGCGCTGGACAAGCTGTACTACACCACCCTTCAGGAGGGAGAAAGCGGTGTGAAGCGGTCTGATTTCCACATCGACCTGGCGGCGGATAAGGAGGCCCGCACCCTGACCATCTCTGACAACGGCATCGGCATGTCCGAGAAGGAGCTGGAACAGAACCTCGGCACCATCGCCCGGAGCGGCAGCCTGGCCTTTAAGGAAGAGATGGAGAAGAAGGAGGGCGGCGCCGCCGGCCAGGGGCAGGATACCGACATCATCGGCCAGTTCGGCGTAGGCTTCTATTCCGCCTTCATGGTGGCGGACCAGGTGGAGGTCACCTCGAAGAAGTATGGGGAGGACACGGCTCACCGCTGGGTCTCCGCCGGCGCGGACGGTTATACGCTGGAAGAGGCGGAGAAGGATGGCTGGGGCACGGTCATCGTCCTTCACCTGAAGCAGGACACGGAGGGAGAGGACTATTCCCAGTACCTGGAGGAATATACTCTGAAGGGACTGGTCCGCAAGTATTCGGACTACATCCACTACCCCATCCAGATGATGGTTACCAAGCACCGGACCAAGGCGCCGGAAGAGTCAGAACAGACCGAGGGAGGAACCGATGCCGCCAGTGAGAAGGCCCCGGAGACCGAGACCTACCAGGAACTGGAGACTCTGAATTCCATGGAGCCCATCTGGAAGCGGCCGAAGGACAAGGTCACCGATGAGGAGTACCATTCTTTCTATAAGTCCAGGTTCAATGATTTCGCCGACCCCTGCCGGGTGATCCGGACCTCTGTGGAAGGCGTGTCCAGCTACACCGCCCTGCTCTTCATCCCGGGACAGACCCCCTTCGACTACTATACCCAGGATTACGAGAAGGGCCTTGCCCTCTACTCTTCCGGGGTCCTGATCATGGATAAGTGTAAGGAACTCCTCCCCGACTACTTCAATTTCGTCCGGGGCCTGGTCGATTCCCAGGATCTGTCCCTGAACATCTCCCGGGAAACCCTCCAGCACGACCGGCAGGTCAAGCTCATCGCCCGGAACCTGGAGAAGAAGATTAAGAACGAGCTGCTGGAATTCCTGAAGACCGACCGGGAGGGCTATGAGAAATTCTTCGGCAACTTCGGCCGCCAGCTGAAATATGGGATTTACGACGGCTACGGCGTGAATAAGGACAAGCTGGCCGATCTGATCCTCTTCTATTCCTCCGCTGAGAAGAAACTGATCACCCTGGATGAATACCTGGCGAAGATGAAGACCGACCAGGAGAAGATCTATTACGCCCCCGGCGAGACCGTGGAGAAGATTGACCAGCTGCCCCAGGTCCAGGCGGCGAAGGCGAAGGGCTTCGAGGTCCTCTACCTGACCGACGAGATCGACGAATTCGTGGTCAAGATGATGCAGGATTATAAGGAGAAGGCCTTCTGCTCCGTCTCTGAGGAGGACATGAGCGTCCAGGAAACGGAAGAGGAGAAGGAAGCCCTGAAGAAGGCGGTCGATGAAAACCAGGACCTCCTGGCTTTCATGAAGGAGACCCTGGGCGAGAAGGTGGCGGAGGTGAAATTCTCCGGCCGGCTGGGCGACGCCCCGGTGACCCTGACCAGTAAGGGCGGCATCTCCCTCGAAATGGAGAAGACCCTGAACCGGATGCCGGTCAACCGGGGAATCCGGGCCGAGCGTGTCCTGGAACTGAATCCGGACAGCCCTGTGACCGGGAAGCTGAAGGAGAGCTTCGGCCGCGGCGACGGCGCAGACGGGAAGGAGCTGACCGCCCTCTATACCCGCCTGCTCTACGACCAGGCTGTCCTGATCTCCGGCCTGTCAGTGGATGACCCGTCCCAGCTGAGCCAGGACATCGATGCCCTGATCATCAGATAGAGACATGGAAAATGCCGAAGGCCCTGGACGGTCACCGCCGTCCAGGGCCTTTTCGCTTGCTGATATTCATCTTCTGCCCTGCCTGATCCTTCGCCGGCCTGACTCACCTGATTACAGGGCAGTAAATCCGCCATCTACCGGAATGGAGACCCCTGTCACATAGGAGGAGAACGGCGAAGACAGGTAAATCACCGTGGTATCCAGCTCCCCTTCTTCCCCGTACCGTTCCTCCGGGATGACCAGCTGGGAATAGGCCTTGAAATCCGCCGTCTCCAGCGAAGGAGCCGTATAAGGAGTCTTGAAGTAGCCCGGGCAGACGCAGTTCACGGTGATTCCGTACTGGCTCCACTCCGCCGCCAGGGCCCTGGTCATGTTCACCAGCGCGCCCTTCGTGGCCTCATAGGGAAGCTGACGGCCGATCATGTTGCCCACCAGGCCGAAGACAGAGGAAATATTGATGATCCTGCCGTAGCCCTTCGGGATCATGGCATACTTGGCCACGGCCCGGGTCACCCGGAAGGTGCCGAAGAGGTCCACATCCATCTCCCCTTCGAACTGCGCGTCGGTCACTTCCTCCGCCGGGGCGGTGAAACCGGTGCCGGCGTTGTTCACCAGAATGTCGATAGCCCCCTGCCGGGTCAGGATCCCCCGGATCGTCTCATCCACTTCGTCCGGGTCAGAAATGTCGCAGCTCACCGCCTGAACCTGGATGTCGTATTTCGTCCGGATATCCTCCGCCGCCTGATGGACCCGTTCCTCATCCCTGGCCAGGAGCACCACGCTGGCTCCCTGATTTCCGAGAGCGGCAGACATGTGCTTGCCGATGTGGGAGGAGCCTCCCGTGACCAGCGCCGTTCTGCCCGTAAGATCGAAATAGGATTTCATCTGCTTCCTTGTATGATGTATTCGAAGCTAAATACATCACGTTTCCTTTCTTCTTCGATTTGTGACTATAATACAATCCAGATGCTGTGGACTT
>CACZTH010000121.1 GCA_902784035.1 uncultured Eubacteriales bacterium | reverse complement strand
GTCATGATCTCGTAGGCCAGCTCATCGTCGAAGCGAAAGATGGAGCCGATCATCTTCCGGCCTTCCTCCATGATCTCCCCGCTCTTCTGGCCTTCCTCCAGCAGGGACATGACGTCATCCTCCGAGAAGACCTGATCGTCCACGTCGGTCTTTTGTCTGAAAATGGTCAGGACCGCGTTGCACAGCAGGGTGAGGATCCAGGTCAAAGGCAGCAGGAGAACGCTCAGGCCACGCACGATGCCGGCGCTGCCCATCGCGATGGCGGTCCGGTGCTGGCGGGCGATCTTCGCCGTCATGATCACGGAGAAGGCGGCCATCAGGAGGACGTAGATCCCGGAGGCTTCCCACTTCCGGATGGGCGCGCCATAATCGGGCATCCAAGCCAGGATGGCGCCCAGATTGCCGGTCAGGCACTGGAGGAAACGGAGGGGGTGGCGGTAGCGGAAGGGCTCATCCAGAAGCTTTTCCAGCCGCTTCGCCTTCAGGTCGCCGCCCTCAGCCAGCTCCCGGACATGTCCGACACTGACTGTTTCCATGGCCAGATAGGCCAGAGATACCAGGGCATAGGCGATCAGGCAGGCCAGTGACAGAAGAAGATATAACGATATGTGTCCATCGTCCATAGAAGGAATTCCTCTCTTTCGATGTCAGTTAGTGACGCGCTTTCTGATCAGGTCGCCGGGGACGGCCGGCTGGTCCAACGGCATCCAGAGCCGCTGGCGGGGATGGGGCGCTTCGGTCAGCGCCGCGCCGGTCTCCGCGTCGTAGAGGGCGCGGATGACCTGGGTGCGGAAACGGATGGATGGCCCGAAGAATTCGACGGTGTCTCCCAGGACCATCTTATTCCTCTGTTCGACCAGCGCCCTTCCCTCTTCCTCGTCATAAGCCAGAACCCGCCCGCAGAACAGGTAGGGCCGTATCTCGGCGGAAGTTTCCGGCGCCTGGGCTGCCGGACCGGGCGGCCCGTAGAAGAAGCCGGTGGTGAAGGGCCGGTGGCCGGCTTTTTCCAGCTCTGTCTGCCAGTCCTCCTGGAAAGCCCAGCCTTCCGGATCGTCCTCCCAGGCGTTCAGGGCTGCCCGGTAGGCGCGGACCACAGAGGCGCAGTAGTAGACCCCCTTATTTCGGCCCTCGATTTTCAGGCTGGTGACGCCGGCCCGGATGAGGTCCGGCAGGTGCCGGATCATGCAGAGATCACGGGAATGGAGGATGTAAGAGCCCCGGCTGTCTTCCTCGATCGGGAAATACTCGCCGGGCCGCTTCTCCTCCAACAGGGCGTAGCGGTAGCGGCAGGGGTGAGCGCAGGCGCCCCGGTTGGCGTCCCGCCCGGTCATGAAGGAAGACAGGAGACAGCGGCCGGAATAAGCCATGCACATGGCGCCGTGAACGAAGGCCTCCAGCTCGATCTCTTCCGGGAGCCCGTCCCGGAGGGACCGAATCTCCGCCAGGGAAAGTTCCCTGGCCAGAACCAGCCGCCTGACTCCCTGTCTGACCCAGAAACGGGCCGCGGCCAGGTTGGTCAGGTTCGTCTGGGTGGACAGGTGAATTTCCGCCTCGGGGATCTCTTCTTTCAGAATGTCCAGAATCCCCGGGTCCGAGACCAGGAAGGCATCCGGAAGCCCGCTCCTCAGTGCGTGAAGGAGCCTTCGGATCTCTGGCAGGTCATCGTTCCTGGCATAGATGTTCAGGGCCAGATATCCCCTCTTCCCCCGCTCGTGGAGAAAGTCCATGGCCATTCGAATCTCTTCCGGACTCAGGTTTTCCGCCCCCTGGCGGAGGGAGAGCGCCCCGGTTCCGAAGTAGACCGCGTCCGCGCCGCAGCGGATGGCGGCTTTCAGTTTTTCCACATCTCCCGCGGGCGCCAGGAGTTCTGTTTTCCTCATAGACCTGCTTTCAGAAATAATACGTGAAAAGCCGCCGAATCGTTTTCCAGCGGCTTGTTCCCCCGTCCGGTCGGCGGGGACCTTCTCAGTTCTGGTTCGCCTGTTTGGCCTGCTGCGCCTTCTTCGCCTTATCGTAGGCGGCCACATCCTTACTGAACTGGGCGCTGGTCTTCGAGAAGACACAGGACCCGTCCAGCCTGGCGCTCAGCACGAAATACAGATAATCGGTCTTCGCGGGGTAAAGCGCCGCCTGGATGGACTTCAGGCTGGGACTGCAGATGGGTCCCGGCGGCAGTCCCTTATTCAGGTAGGTGTTATAGGGCGAATCATAACGGGTGTCCGCGTTGGAAAGGTCTGCCTTCTTCTCATTCCCGTCCACGCTCATGGCGTAGGCGACGGTTGAATCCATCTGCAGAGCCATTTTCTTATTCAGCCGGTTATAGATGACGCTGGCGATCTTGGCCCGGTCATCGTCGATCCCGGCTTCCCGTTCGATGATGGAGGCGACGATGACCACCTGGTTAATGGTCATGCCCCGTTTCTGGGCCCTGGCCTTCAGATCGTCCGTGAAGACGGACTGGAAACCATCCAGCATCTTCTCAACCACCTGCTTCTCGCTGGAGCCCAAGGGAAGCTCGTAGGTGTCAGGATACAGGTAGCCTTCCAGGATGTGCTTGTTCTTCTGGGCGTCCTGGAGGAAATCATATTTCTCCGTGAAATCGGTGGTTTCGATGACCTTCTTGAATTTCGCCTCGTCCACCATACCGGCTTTCGCCAGGCTGGCGCCGATCTCATACTCATGATTGCCGGCGATAACCGTGAATTTCTCGTTATCTGTCTTTCCTTCCGCCATGGTCTGGGCGATCTTCGCCACGTTCATGCTGCGCTGGAGACTGTAGGTGCCAGCCTTATACTGAGAGGAAAGGTCATGGGTCCTGCTGTAGAGGTTGAAGGCGAGACCGGAAACGATGATCCCCTCCTTCTCGAGCTGGCTGCCGATCTGGGCGGTGGACGCGCCGGACGGAATGGTCACCGCTACATAGGACTTGTCCGTCGGCGCCTTCGGGCCCGTCAGCATCTTATAACTAAGAAAGCCTGAGGTGAGGACGAAGATCAGGATCAGGAGGACCAACAGACCAACCGGAAACCTCTTCTGCTTCCCCGCTGCCGCTGGAGCGGAGCCCTCTGCGGCAGGGTCGGCAGGGGCATGATTCTTCACTTTTGCCATTTGTTGTTACCTAATATCCGGGCGTTCGGGATGAAAACGCCTATTCTGAAATAATAGACCGAAAGGGACGTATGAAACGTCCCTTTCCTCTTCAAGATCGAAGTGGGATCACTCCTTGGATCTGCCCAGGTATTCGCCGGATCTGGTATCGATCTGGATCTTCTCGCCCTGCTCGATGAAGATGGGCACCTGGATGACAGCGCCTGTCTCCACGGTGGCCGCTTTCGTCACGTTCGTCGCGGTGTCGCCCTTCACGCCCGGCTCGGTCTCGATGACCTCCAGGTCGACGAAGTTCGGCGCGTCCACTTCGAACGGCTTGCCCTGGTAGAACTTAATGGTGACCATATCGTTCTCCCTCACGTACTTAATGGCTTCCTTCACATCCTCGTAGGCGATGGGCACCTGCTCGAATGTCTCCGTATCCATGAAGTAGTACAGCTCTCCGTCATTATACAGGTACTGCATCTGCTTGGTGTCGATATGGGCCTGGTTGAACTTCTCGTTCGGGTTGAAGGCTTCTTCACGGGTCGCGCCGGTGATGATGTTCTTATACTTCGTTCTGACGAAGGCGGCGCCCTTTCCCGGCTTCACATGCTGGAAGTCGATTACCACATGGGGCTCCCCATTCAGTTCGAACGTCATGCCTTTTCTGAAATCTCCTGCTGTGATCATTGGTTCCTATCTCACTTTCTCCTGTACTCCGGTTCCCCGATCTGTGTGTTTCAAAGTTCCTTAAACATTATTATATCAAACTTTCGGCATGTTGCCAACATCCACGGCTTCCCCGACGATCTTATAGACATCGCTGATCATCAGAGAGAACCGCATGGCCGCCTGAAGATAGAGGGCTGCCTCCGGATCCCGCATGAGGATCTGGCTCAGCTCCTGGATCTTCGCCATCGCCGCCTGGTCGGTATCCTGACCGGACATCTGCTTCGCCTGTTCCTGAAACTGGCGGTTCTCGAAATCCCTCAGCATCGCGCTGAGCTCCGGGTTCTGGTCCACCCGCTCCTTCGCGGCCCGAAACTGTTTATATTCTTCTGAAGCCTTAATGGCATCCGCCAGTCCATGGGCGGCGTCGTATACGTTCATGATCTCTCCTGACCCGGTCTACACTTCCAGGAAGACCGGCATGATAAGGGGCATTTTTCTCGTCTTGCTGAAGATGAATTTCCGGCAGTCGTCCCGGACGTCGCTCTTCAGGGACTTCCAGTCCTTAAAGCCCGCGGCCAG
>CACZTH010000120.1 GCA_902784035.1 uncultured Eubacteriales bacterium | reverse complement strand
GATCTATTCGAAGAACTGCTCCATCATGCATAACGGCTATAAGATCAACATCGTTGACACCCCTGGCCACGCGGACTTCTCTTCGGAGGTCGAGCGGATCATGAAGACGGTGGATACGGTCATCCTCCTGGTGGATTCCAGCGAGGGACCTATGCCCCAGACCCGGTTCGTCCTCAGCAAGTCCCTGGAGCAGGGTCTGAATCCTATTCTTTTCATTAATAAGATCGATAAGAAGGACGCCCGGATCGATGAGGTCGTGGATGAGGTCTACGAGCTTTTCATGGACCTGGACGCCAGCGATGAGCAGCTGGACTTCCCCATCCTCTACGGAATCGCCCGCCAGGGCATCGCCGTGAAGGACCCCTCGGAGGTGTACGGGATCGCCGTGGGGGAGGGCGCCGAGAAGCTGAAGCACACGCCGGAGGGCCTGGGCGGTCTGAACATCAATCCCCTGCTGGACACCATCATCGATGTCTGCGACCCCTATCCGGACCTGAGAGAGGAGCCCACCCAGCTTCAGGTCTCGACCCTGGCTTATGATGATTACATCGGCCGGCTGGGAATCGGACGTCTGACGAAGGGCGTCATCAGGGAAGGCCAGGTGGTGGCCGTCGCGAAGGAAGGCGGCGTCGTGGAGAAGGCGAAGATCGGCCAGGTCTTCGTTTACAGGGGGCTGAAGAGGATGCCCGTGAAGGAGGCGGAGTGCGGCGACATCGTCGTGGTATCCGGCATTTCCGATATCTCCATCGGCGAGACCATCTGTGACCCGGAGAATCCGGAGCCTCTGGAGATGATCCATATCGAGGAGCCGACCCTGGCCATGGATTTCATGGTCAATACGTCTCCTTTCGCCGGCCGTTCCGGCAAGTTCGTCACCTCCCGCCACATCCGGGAGCGTCTCATGAAGGAGCTGGAGGTTAATGTGGGCCTGAAGGTAGAAGAGACCGACACCACCGACTGTTTCAAGGTCTCCGGCCGAGGCGAGCTCCACCTGTCCATCCTGATCGAGAACATGCGCCGGGAGGGCTATGAGCTGGCGGTCTCCAAGCCCCAGGTCATCATGCACCGGGATGAGAACGGAAAGAAGATGGAACCGGTGGAGGAAGTGGTCCTGTCCGTTCCTGACCAGTACAGCGGCGCGGTCATTTCTAAGATGAACCAGCGGAAGGGCGTCATGACGCAGATGAACGCCCAGAACGGCTATACCCGGCTGGAATACCATGTGCCCACCAGAGGGCTCCTGGGCTATCGGTCCGAGTTCATTAACGATACCCACGGCGAGGGCACCATGGAGATGCGCTTCCTGGAGTTCGAGCCGTATAAGGGGGAGATCCCCGGCCGGACGAACGGCGTCGCCATCGCCATCGAGCAGGGAAGCTGCACCCCCTATGCCATTTTCAACATCCAGGAAAGAGTCCAGATGTTCGTGGAACCGGGCACCGAGGTCTATGAGGGCATGATCGTGGGAATGAACGCCAGGCCGGACGACATGGAGGTCAATCCCTGTAAGGCGAAGCGGGTCAGCAACATGCGGGCCGCGGGATCCGACGACACGATTAAGCTCACCCCGCCCCGGGTCTTCTCCCTGGAGGAGGCCCTGGAGTTCATCGACGATGATGAGCTGGTGGAGATCACTCCTGACGCCATCCGCCTGAGGAAGAAGCTCCTGAAGGAGCTGGACCGGAGACGGGCCTTCACCGCCCGCCACAGGGGATAAGACAGGCGGGCGGCATGGAGCTGAAGTTCGAAATCCTGAAGAATACAGCCGGCCTGGCCGGCGGAGCTTCCCAGATGGACCTCTCCAGCATGGAAAGCCTGAAGAAGACTGTTTTCAGCGAAGCCTTCCTGATGAAGCTGGTTCAGATCGCCCTGATCCTTCTGATCGGCTGGGTCATCATCCGGATCCTTCTGCGGGTCGAGCGGCGGATCCTGATCAGGTCCCAGATCGACGATTCGGCCTACCGGATCCTCCTGAACGTGACGAGGGTCCTCCTCTGGGTCCTGCTCCTGATGACGGCCCTGGGGGCGGCGGGGATCAGCCTGGCCCCCCTGATCACGGTGCTGGGGACCTGCGGCGTGGCCGTGGCTCTGGCCTTAAGGGACAGCCTGAGCAATTTCGCCGGGGGCATTATCCTGATCTTCACCAAGCCCTTCGTGAAAGGCGATGAGATCGAGCTGAACGGGGTGGACGGCATCGTAGACTACATCGATATTCTGACCACCCGGCTTCACACCTGGGACAACCGGACGGTGGTGATCCCGAACGGGACCATCACGAAATCGGTCCTGATTAACTGCACCCAGGAGGATCTCCGGAGGGTGGACCTGGCTTTCTCCGTGGCGAGAGGGGAAGACACCGGTCGTGTGAAGGCCTGTGTGGAGCAGGTGATCCGGGAAACGCCCCTGGCGAAGGAACAGCCGGAGCCCATCGTGGGGATCCGGTCCATGGACGGGAAACAGGTGGTCTTCGACGTGCTGGTCTGGGCCAGGACGCAGGACCGGTTTACCTTAGCCTATTCTCTGCGGGAGCAGGTGAAGGATAGATTCGAGCGAGAGGGCATCGGGACCCCGATGCCGGTGATGGAAGTATTCAGCGCGGAAGCGGAGAGGAAGGACAGACAATGAGTGAGATTAAGAAATTCAAGCGGGTACTCGTCGCCAACCGCGGCGAGATCGCCATCCGTGTGTTCCGGGCCTGCCATGAACTGGGCATCCGGGCAGTGGCCATCTATTCGGAAGAAGATAAGAAAGCCCTCTTCCGGACCAAGGCCGATGAGGCCTTCCAGGTCGGGAAGGGAAAGGCGCCTGTCGCGGCTTACCTGGGCATCGAAGAGATCATCAACCTGGCCAAGCAGAAGGGCGTGGACGCCATCCATCCCGGCTATGGCTTCCTGTCTGAGAACCCCGCCTTCGCGGAGGCCTGCGAGAAGGCCGGCATCGAGTTCATCGGGCCCACTGCCGAGATGATGAACGAACTGGGCGATAAAATTAAGTCCAAGGAAGTGGCCGCCCGGGTGGGCGTGCCGACGGTGCCCGGCGGGGAGCAGGAGATCACTTCTGAGAAGGAGCTGATCCACTTCGCCGAGGAGATCGGTTATCCGGTGATCCTGAAGGCGGCCGCCGGCGGCGGCGGCCGCGGCATGCGGGTGGTCCGCCGTCGGGAGGACCTGGTTTCCGAGTTCCGGAACGCGAAGAGTGAGGCCGCGAAGGCGTTCGGAGACGACACCATGTTCGTGGAGAAGTACCTGGAGGATCCCAAGCACATCGAGATCCAGGTCCTGGGCGATAAGGAAGGGAACATCGTCCACCTGTTCGAGCGGGACTGCTCCATTCAGCGGCGCCACCAGAAGGTGATCGAATTCACGCCTTCCCTTTGTCTGACGGAGAAGCAGCGGCGGGACATCGGCCAGGACGCTCTGAAGATCGCCCGGGCGGTGAACTACCGGAGCGCCGGCACCGTGGAATTCCTGCTGGATAAGAATGGCGACCATTATTTCATCGAGATGAATCCCCGGATCCAGGTGGAGCATACGGTCACGGAGCTGGTCACGGGCATCGATATCGTCCAGAGTCAGATCCGGATCGCCCAGGGCTACACCCTGGATTCCCCGGAGATCGGCATTCCTTCCCAGAAGGCCATCCACCAGCGGGGCTACGCCATCCAGTGCCGGATCACCACCGAGGATCCCAGCAATGGCTTCGCCCCTGATACGGGTGTCATCGAGCAGTACAGGAGCGCGTCCGGCTTCGGCATCCGTCTGGACGGCGGCAACGGCTTCACGGGTTCTGTGGTCAGTCCCTACTACGACAGCCTCCTGGTGAAGCTCAGTTCCTACGCGCTGACCTTCGATGACGCCCGGCGGAAGGCGGTCCGGGCCCTGCGGGAAACGGTGATTAAGGGTGTGAAGACCAATGTCGGCTTCCTCCTGAACGTCCTGAACCATCCTACCTTCCGGGCCGGCAACTGCACCACCGGCTTCATCGGCGAGAACCCGGAGCTCATGGACATTAAGAAGGTCCAGGACCGGGAACTGAAGGTCCTGGAATACATCGGAAACAAGTTCGTCAACGAGACGAAGGGTGAGAAGCCTTCCTTCAACGTTCCTGCCTTCCCCAGGATCCCCATGACCGAGATCAACAAGCTGGAAGGCACCAAGCAGCTCTTCGACCGGTACGGCGCGGAGTACATCTCCAAGTGGGCCCTGGATCAGAAGCGGCTCCTCATCACCGACACCACCATGCGGGACGCCCAGCAGTCCCTGATGGCCACCCGGGTCCGGACCGTAGACATGACGAAGATCGCCCCTGCCACCGCCCTGTACGGGAAGGACCTCTTCTCCTTGGAGATGTGGGGCGGCGCCACCTTCGACACGTCCTTCCGTTTCCTGAAGGAGTCTCCCTGGGAAAGGCTGGACCTGCTCCGGGAGAAGGTCCCGAACATCCTGTTCCAGATGCTGCTCCGGGGCGCGAACGCGGTGGGCTATAAGAATTATCCGGATAATGTGATCCGGGCCTTTGTGAAGACGGCGGCCGACGGCGGCATCGACGTCTTCCGGGTCTTCGACTCCCTGAACTGGATCCCCGGCATGGAAGTGGCCATGGATGAGGTTCTGAACCAGGGGAAGATCTGCGAAGCCACCATGTGCTACACCGGGGACATCCTGGACAAAAACCGCACGAAATACGATCTGAAATACTATGTCAGGATGGCGAAGGAGCTGGAAAAGAGAGGCGCACACATCCTGGCCATTAAAGATATGTCCAGCCTGCTGAAGCCAAACGCCGCCTTCAAGCTGATCCACGAGCTGAAGCAGGAGGTCGGTATCCCCATCCATCTGCACACGCACGACACCAGCGGAAACGGCGTGGCCACCCTCCTGATGGCTTCCTCCGCCGGCGTGGACATCGTGGACGCGGCCATCAACAGTATGTCCGGCCTGACCTCCCAGCCTGCCATGAACACCATCATCGCGGCCCTGTCCAATACAGAGCGGGAAACGGGCATCAATTCTGACGGGATGCAGGTCATCTCCGACTACTGGGCGGATGTGCGGCCGGTGTACAAGCAGTTCGAGTCCGGTCTGCAGGCGGCTTCCGCGGAGATCTATAAGTATGAGATCCCCGGCGGTCAGTATTCCAACCTAAAGCCCCAGGTAGAGAGCTTCGGCCTCGGCCATAAGTTCCAGGAAGTGAAGGAAATGTACCGGACCGTCAACCAGATGCTCGGCGACATCATTAAGGTCACGCCTTCCTCGAAGGTGGTCGGCGACCTCGCCATCTTCATGGTCCAGAACAACCTGACTCCGGACAACATCCTGGAGAAGGGACAGAACCTGGACTTCCCCGATTCCAGCGTCTCCTACTTCGAGGGCATGATCGGCCAGCCGGAGGGCGGCTTCCCGAAAGAGCTCCAGAAGGTGGTCCTGAAGGGGAAGGAGCCCATTACCTGCCGGCCCGGCGAACTGCTGCCGCCGGAGGATTTCGAGCGTATCCGGACCGGCCTGCAGAAGTACTTCGACCTGGAGGGCACCCCGCGTGAAGTGATCAGCTACGCCATGTATCCGAAGGTCTTCGAGGATTATCTGAACGCCAGGAAGAAGGGGAGCACCTTCAACCTGATGGGGTCTGACATCTACTTCCACGGCCTGGCCGAGGGCGAGACCGGGAGCGTCAAGCTCCGGGAGGGCAATGAGCTCGTGATCACCCTGAAGGAAGTCCGTGAGCCGGATAAGGAAGGCTGCCGGGAATGCATCTTCGAGGTGGACGACAACATCCGCAGCGTCCGGATTAAGGATGAGTCCGTGGCGGACGTCTATAATACAGTGGCGAAGCGCTACGCGGACGAGGACGATCCCAAGCAGATCGGCGCCAACATCCCCGGCAGCATCATTAAGGTCCTGGTGAAGGAAGGCGACGCGGTGGAAGCCGGTCAGCCAGTGGCAGTCATCGAGGCCATGAAGATGGAGACCAACATCATCGCCGCGGAGGCGGGCACCGTCTCGGAGGTTCTGATCAAGGAAGGCAGCCAGGTGGAAGCGGGCGAGCTGGTCATGCTTCTGGAGGCCTGACTCCTGAATCCAAGCATTCAAGCGTTATAGCGTTATAGCGCCATGAAGAGGCTCCGCGTCCGCGGGGCCTCTTCGGGCGGAAGAGGCGTCCAGCCGCGCCAGAAGGGAGCAGATATGTCAGATAAGAAAAAGAAGCTGCCCGCCAGGATCATCTGCTACGGGGACTCTAATACCTACGGCTATGATCCCCGGGACAGGGGCCGGTACGGGTCGGAAATCCGCTGGCCTGAGGCCATGGGGGCCTGGCTTCGGGATCAGGGACTGGACTGTCAGACCGTGAACGAGGGGATGAACGGCCGGGCAGTGGACCTGCGGGGCCTGACCGATCCCGTCATGCCGGATCCTGACGGTTTCTTCGCCCATATGCTCCTCCGGGACGCTCCCTGCGCCCTGGTTGTGATCATGATGGGGTCCAATAACCTGAATGGCTTGGGCGGGGTAGACCGGGTGGCCATGGGCATCCGCCGCTACCTGGTCACCGGCAGGTCTCTGGCCGTCTGGTCCGGTGAGCCCCGCTTCCTCCTGCTTTCCACGCCCTATACCACCGGGGAAGGCTTCTCCGGGTCCGGTGAACAGCTGGTCCGGATCATGGCAGAGGAGAAGGAACTGACAAAGGCGCTCCGCCAGCTCTCGGTCGAGATGGACTGTGGTTTCCTGGATGTGAACCAGTTCGCCAGCGCAGAGGGCTACGACCGGTCCCACCTCACGGAGGAGGGACATCTGGCCCTGGCCAGGGGAATCGGTGCCAGGGTCCTGGACATGCTGGGCTGAGCCGCTGTTTCCCGGACTGCCAGAAAAGAGGGTAAGAAAAATGCGCGCAGATAAAATGCGCGCATTTACTTATATTCCAACGATTATTCTCAAGCAAGAAATGATAATGAATTAAGATTTTTTCTTCGTATCGATGACCCTGAGCACGATCCTTTTTACGAAAAAGAAGATATCCCATCAGTGTCAATTCCCACTGATGGGACACCTTCAATTCTTCTGGCGGAGGATGTGGGACTCGAACCCACGGGGCTGTTACACCTTACTCGCATTCCAAGCGAGCTCCTTAGCCGCTCGGTCAACCCTCCAAAGCCGCTTTCAATTGCTGAATGCAAGAGTTACTTTATCATAGGTGGAGGATGATTTCAAGTCCTTTTCCAGTCAGCTGACTGATTTCTAACAATTCCGACATGATTCTGCCGATGAAAAAAGGGCCTCCCTCCTGTCTGGACGGCGGCCCCGCTGATAAACGGTCAGCCTATTCGGTTACGGCGCGGCGGACAGCTTCCGCCATGTCCTCGGGCCTGATTACGGCCTTATGGAGGATGGGCTTATCCTCCAGGTTCTGAAGGCCCTTCGGGATGGGCACACCGGTGGCTTCGTGGATCTCGTCGATGTCCCGGAAGCCGTTTTCGCCTTCAGGCAGGCCCAGGGCCCGTGCCACACTGGGCGCGAACTTATAGGCGCTGGCGGTGGAGGCGATGACCGTGGGGGTCTGGTCGCCGGTCTCTTCCACATAGTCCCGGTAGACCTTATACGCCACCGCGGTATGGGTGTCCATCAGGTAGCCGTTTTCCCGGTACATGGCGCCGATGGATTTCTCTGTGTCCTCCACATTGCAATAGCCGCCATAGAAGGCTTTCAGCCCTTCCCGGATCTTCCCGGGCACTTCGTAACGGCCAGCCTGCTCCAGACCGGCCATGAGAGCAGCGGTCTCCTCCGGGTCATTTCCGGCCAGGTGGTAGAGGAGCCGCTCCAGGTTGCTGGAGACCAGGATGTCCATGGAGGGCGAATTCGTGGTGTAAAAGTCCCGGTGGGTGTCATAGACGCCGGTCCGGAGGAAGTCGGTCAGGACCTTATTCTTATTCGAGGCGCAGATCAGCTTATGGACGGGAATGCCCATACGGGAAGCGTAGTAGGCCGCCAGGATGTTGCCGAAGTTCCCGGTGGGGACCACGATGTTGATGGGGTCGCCCTTCCCGACCGCGCGCTGGGCCAGCATTTGTCCGTAAGAATACACATAATAGGCGATCTGGGGGACCAGCCTGCCCACGTTGATGGAATTGGCGGAGGAGAGGCGGACGCCGGCCCGGAGGAGGTCAGCGTTAAAGCTCTCGTTCTCGAAGATGTTCTTCACGCAGGTCTGCGCGTCGTCGAAGTTGCCCTCGATCGCGAAAACATGGACGTTCTGTCCCTCCTGGGTGACCATCTGCCGCTGCTGGACCTGGCTCACGCCGCCGGTGGGGTAGAACACACAGATCTCCGTGCCGGGAACGTCAGCGAAGCCCTGGAGGGCGGCTTTCCCGGTGTCGCCGGAGGTGGCGGTCAGGATGCAGATCTTATGGTCCTCCTTCTCCTTCCGCATGGCGGTGGTCAGGAGGTGGGGGAGGATGGACAGGGCCATGTCCTTAAAGGCGGCGGTGCGGCCGTGGTAGAGCTCCAGGAACCAGGCTGGACCGGCCTTCACCAGGGGGACCACTTCAGGGGCCTCGAAATTGGCGGCGCTGTAGGCCTTCGACGTGCAGTCTGTCATCTCCGCCTCGGTGTAGTCATCGAAGAAGGTCCCGATGATCCGGCGCGCCAGCTCCGGGTAAGACAGGGACGGAATCTCGTCCAGGTCCTGGAAGGGAAGGGACGGCACCTGGACCGGAACATACAGGCCCCGGTCAGGGGCGATGCCCTGGAGGATAGCCTGGGCGCCGGTCAGTTCCCGCGCGTCGCCTCTCGTGCTCTTGAAACGCATAAGCAGCCTCTTTTCCTGTGTTTTCGACATAAATCGCTTTCAGTATATAATACCAGGGCCTGATTTTCAAGGCCGCGGCGTGGTATGACCTATTCGGGGTTTATGAAGCTATGATGAAGAATTCCGGAGGATTGCTAAATTGTGTGAAATATTGGTCCAGCCTGCATTGACAAGGTTTCAGCGATGTGGTACAACTATTTTTGTCGAGAGCGAAGTGGTAAGACCACAGAGCTGCTCTCCGGAAATTTTCAGGGTATTCACCATTGAGGAGGAGTTTACAATGGGCGACAAGAAGAAAATGACCATTCCTGATTTCCAGAAGTATAAGGATGAGGGAAGAAAGTTCTGCTACGTAACGGCTTATGACTATACCACCGCTTCCATCGTGGATGACAGCGATGTCGAGGTCATCCTGGTCGGCGACTCTCTGAGCATGATCATGCTGGGCAACACCACGACCGTCGGCGTGACCCTGGACGACATGATCCACCACATCAAGCCGGTTGTGAAGGGCGCTCCGAACACCTTCGTCATCGGCGACATGCCCTTCGGCTCCTATAATGTCAGCAAGGAGCAGGCCATCCAGTCCGCCAACCGGATCCTGATGGAGACCAATTGCGACTGCGTCAAGCTGGAAGGCGGCGTGAACATGGCTCCGACCATCGAGGCCATGGTGAAGGCAGGCATCCCTGTCATGGGCCACATCGGCCTGACCCCGCAGACCGCGACGAACGTCGGTGGTTTCAAGGTCCAGGGCGGTACCCCGGAGAGCGCCCGGCAGCTGATTGAGGACGCGAAGGCTCTGGAGAGGGCCGGCGTGTTCGCCCTCGTGCTGGAGTGCACCCCCTCCGTCGTGGCGGAGCAGATGGCGAAGGAAGTTCATGTGCCTATCCTCGGCATCGGCGCCGGCCCGGCTGTTGACTGCCAGGTGCTGGTCACCCAGGATCTGCTGGATATGTACGGCGACTTCAAGCCGAAGTTCGTGAAGCACTTCGCTCATATCCGGAAGGAAATGGTCGATGGTCTGAACCTGTTCCATAAGGAGACGCTGGACGGGACCTTCCCCGATCGTGACCACTCCTTCAATAAGAAGGTTGAGATCCCCCCTGCGAAGGACTGATCGATCGTTCGTCCGGCTGACCCAGGTCGGACTGGCCGGGCAGAAGTATTCTTCTGCCCGGTTTTTTATAAGGCCGGGATCCCGATCTACGGGACTTCCGGGAACAGGGAAGCTGCCGCGGGCGCGGCCGGTCAAGCCGGTGAGCGCGCGGCGCGGCCGCCTTCCCGTCAGGATGGTGACAGCATGAATTCATCCCTTCCACAGCAGATCGCTCAGCGCCTCCAGACCATGATCCTGGAGGATGAGCAGTACGAGCCGAATGAGAAGATTCCGAATGAAAGGACCCTGGCGGAAGAGCTGGGTGTCAGCCGGGCCTCCATCCGGGAGGCCATTAAGATCCTGGTCGGCAACGGGGTTCTGACGGTCCGGCGGGGGGTCGGCACCTTCGTGGCGGCCAACCCCAACATGTCCAGGGACCCGCTGGGGCTGCAGCGGATCGAGGACCGGCTCCAGCTCCTGCTGGAGTGGTACCAGATCCGGCTGATGCTGGAGCCGGCGGAGATGGATATTCTGGTGGATACCATCACCCCCGAAGAACGGAAGGAGCTTCGGAGGCGGGAGCGTGCCTGCGCCCGGGCGGCCCGGGCGGGAGAGCCCTTCAGCGACCTGGATACGGAGTTTCACATTTGTCTGGCCAGGGCGACGCATAACCGGATCCTGGAGCGGCTGATGGAAGGCGTCAGCGAGTCGGTGGAAACGGGCATCATGACGCAGCAGGATCAGGGGCGTGAAAACGCCGCCTATTATCACCGTCTCATCGTTGATTATATCGAGCTTGGTGATAGAATAGGAGCGTACAACGCCATGCGCCAGCACCTGCTCTTAGGGCAGAAGAACGCGCGGAAGCTTCTGCAGCGGAAGAAGGAAGCGGAGGCAGCCGTGGCGGCCAGAACGGCTGGACGAAAGGAGGACTGAGCTATGAAACGAGCTTTTATCAATGGCAGCGTCATTACCGTGGACCCGCGGGACACGGTGACGGAAGCGCTGCTGATCGAGGACGATAAAATCCTTTT
>CACZTH010000119.1 GCA_902784035.1 uncultured Eubacteriales bacterium | reverse complement strand
GCCAGCCAGCGCCTTGAGACGCCGGCTGGCAACAAGGGCTTATAGCCCTGGAGTAAACCACCCGTTTGACGGGTGGTCCTGATTTTTCATTTCATTGATTTTGCAAGTGGACTGCCTTCGGCTATAATAAGGAGATAGAAGGCGGCCGGATCCAGCCCCGGACCCGGCCGAACGCCAGCGCCGAAAAAGTCAGGAGAGGGACATGGAGAAGGATACCATCATAGAATCGTTAATTGACGATGTGACAGAAGACGGGCAGGGGGTCGGCCGGGCGATGGAGGGTCAGGCGGTCTTCATCCGCGGGGCGCTGCCCGGAGACTGCGTACGGGCCCGGGTCACGAAGGTAAAGAAGCGCTACTCTGAGGCTGACCTTCTGGAGGTCACCTCGCCCTCGCCCGACCGGGATCCCGAGCCTTTTTGCCCTGACCTGGACCAGTGCGGCGGCTGCCCGTATGGCGCCCTTACCTATGGGGCGCAGCTCCGGCTGAAGGAGAAGCATGTGCGGGATGTCCTGGCCCGCATTTCCGGTCAGGCGGATCCGGAGATCGAGCCTGTCCTGTCCATGGACCCGCCGGCCCTCGCCTACCGGGATAAGGCTGTCTATCAGGTCCGCGGGGCAGGGAGCGGTCAGGCGATGGTCGGGTTCTTCCAGGCCAGATCCCACCGGGTGGCGGCCTTCCGGGGCTGTCCCATCCAGGCGGCGCCGGCGGAGGCGTGCGCCGAAGCGCTCCGTGACTTTCTGGCCGCCGGCGGCCCCGGCCCCTGGGATCCCAGGTCGGGCCGGGGCTTCCTCCGGACCATGACCGTCCGGTCGGCCTTCTCCTCGGGCGAGGTCATGGTCATCCTTTCCGCCGCGTCGAAAAAGCTCCCGCGCTGGGAGGAACTGGCGGACCGGCTGGACCAGGCGGTGGCTGACCTCCCGCCCAGGGAAAACGCGCCGGACTGGCGGCTGACCGGGCTGTTTCTGGAGCCGTTCCAGGCGCGCGCCGGCCGCTTCCGGACGGAAATTCAGCCAGGGAAGCTGATCCGGCTGGACGGAAGCCGGGTCCTGCGGGAGACTGTCGGCGAGGCCGTCTATGATGTGTCGCCTCAGGCCTTCTGGCAGGTGAACCCGGTCATGACCGAAAGCCTTTACGAAAAAATCTTCGAGTACGCTCAGCTCGCCCCGGGCAGCGAGGTTCTGGACCTCTACTGCGGTGTGGGCGCCATCGGCCTCTACCTGGCCCGGCGCGTGGGAGGCGCCCTCCGTCTGACCGGCATCGAGGTGAACGAGCAGGCGGTGGTGAACGCTAACCGGAACGCGGTTCTGAACGGGATCGTCGACGCCCGGTTCGGGGCCGGCAGAGCGGAGGAGGTCCTGCCGGGCCTGGTGGAGAGGAAAAAAGCCGCCGGGACAGACGATCACGCCGCCGGAGCGGGTGCCGGCGCCGGCACTGAACCTGGCGCCGGCAACACTACCGTCAGCGCCGGCGCCAATTCCCGCCCTGAAGGCAGCGCTGACCTCAGCGCCAGCGACGCCGCCGCCGGAGACGGGGCCTTCGATCCTGAGACCGGCTTCGATACAGGCCTTCAGGTGGGCCATCCCCAGGTCGTGGTCCTGGACCCGCCCCGGGCCGGCTGTCGGGAGGAGCTGTTGCGGGCGGCAGCCGCGGCGGACCCTGCCCGGATCGTGTATGTCTCCTGTGAGCCCGCTACGATGGCCAGGGACATCAGGCTGCTGAGCGGGTACGGCTATGCCTTTGTTAGGGCCTGCCCGGTGGACATGTTCCCTCACTCCGGCAGGGTTGAGTGCGTAGCACTGCTGTTAAGGGAATAAGCGTTGGAATTCGGAGCTATACTATGCGCAGGAGAGACAGAGAAATAACAAGCAGGGAAGAAATTCTTGATCTTCTAGATCGATGCGATACGATATATCATAGGGGGTAACATGTTCCGTGAGATGAGAAGATTCAAACAGCGGTTATCAGAGAAAGAATGCGTTGAAGTATTGAAAAACGAGCCGAGAGGTGTTCTTTCTGTAGCGGGTGATGACGGCTACCCTTACGGAATGCCCCTGGATCACTATTATGAAGAAGAGTCCGGTAAGATTTATTTTCACGGAGCGGCAGCGGGACACAGGATCGATTCCATTCGCAGGGACAACAGGGTCTCATACTGCGTATATGATAAAGGCTATAGAAATGACGGGGATTGGGCGTTAAATATTCGAAGCGTTATCGTTTTCGGCAGAATCAGGGAAGCGGAAGATAAGGAGCTTATCCGGAAGGTATTAAGAAACCTGTCCCATAAGTTCACCGATGATGAGAAATATATTGAAGACGAGATCATTAGAAATATTGGTCATGTAAAAATACTGGAGATCACCGTAGAGCATATGACCGGAAAGCTGGTGAACGAATCCTGAAGGGATTCATGACAGGCTTTTCCGCGTGAAATATGACCGCTGCCGCCGGGCAGCATCAATAGAATTTCAGATCCATGCCGTTAGGCCTTAGAAGGGATGGAAAAAGCTGAAGTTCCACTTCTAAGGAGGTACATGAAAATGCAATGGATTCTATTGTTATTGGCAGGGGCGTCAGAGGTTACGTGGGCTGGCGCGATGAAATATGCCGATGGGTTTACGAAACTGATCCCTTCTGTCGTTACGGTGGTGTTTTACGTTTTAAGCGCGGTTTTCCTCGCGGCGGCCCTGAAAAAGCTCCCGCTCGGCACAGCGTATGCCATCTGGACAGGCCTGGGCATAATAGGAACGACTTTGCTTGGCGTGTTTTTGTTTAAGGAAACCCTTACGCTGCCGCGGATTATCTGTGTCGTGATGATTGTTTCCGGAATCGCGGGGCTGAAGGTACTGGGATAATGGATTCCTTGAAAGGAAAGGGGTGAAAGCAGGCATGAGAAAAATAATTGGCATAATGCCGCTCTATGATGATGAGCGGGAGAGCTACTGGATGCTCCCGGGATATATGACGATGCTGGAGGAAGCGGGCGCGATCCCGATGATGCTTCCGCTTACGTCGAACAGCGAAGAGCTGGATTATTTCCTGGAGATATGCGGGGGATTCCTCCTGACCGGCGGACACGATGTTTCACCGTCGGTCTATCACGCTGAGAAAAAGCCGTGGTGCGGCGCCTGCTGCGAGCGGAGAGACGCGATGGAGCGGTATATCCTGACCGAAGCGGTAGAAAGAGATCGATCGGTTCTGGGCATCTGCAGAGGCATCCAGTTTATGAACGCCTGCTATGGCGGGACTTTATACCAGGACCTGGAAAAGGAATATTCAAGCGGCGTCGATCACCACATGAAGCCGCCCTATGACCGGGTCGCCCACCGGGTCACAGTGGTCCGGGACACGCCGCTTCATGAGATCCTTGGAAGGGAAGAAATCGGCGTCAACAGCTATCATCACCAGGCGGTCCGCGACCTGTCGCCCGAATTTCAGATGGCGGCGGTTTCCGAGGATGGTCTCACAGAAGGAATATCTATGCCGTCACGCCGGTTCGTATTGGGCGTTCAGTGGCATCCGGAATTTTTCTACAGGACGGACGAGAACAGCAGGAAGCTGGTAGAAGCGTTCGTGGCGTCTGTTTGACAGGCCCGCGGCATGTGTTGGGGAACAAAGGTATGGAGATGAAACGTATCGACGCGGATTTTTCCGTGTGCAAGGTGACGGATTATTCAAAGGTCAATCTGGAAGGGGAGTACTGCTTCACCGGTAAGACAGATGAAGAGAATTCTCTGGTGTGCCGGACCGATCAGGTGCCCGAGAATGTCATAGAGCGGGATGATGGCTGGAAGGCCTTCCGGATCCAGGGCGTGCTGGACTTCTCCCTGATCGGGATCCTCTCGAAAATCTCGGGGCTTCTGGCTGATCAGAAAATCGGGATTTTCGCGATCTCTACGTTCAATACAGATTACATTCTGGTGAAAGAAGAGAATTACCAGAAGGCGCTGGATGTGCTGTCGGAAGCGGGTTATCAGATCCTGTGACCCCGCGTGGACAATATCAATGCAGTGAAGCACATCGTACTATTGAAGGCGAGGAGGCGTCCAATGAATGGTGCGAGCCGGTTTCAGATGAGGATTACGAGAAGCTGAAGTAATCCGGCAAATACAACTGAATAATAATCTCCAGGAACGGTCGTTGCTTTCCCTGCGGGGAGCGAAACGACCGCTCTATGTATCTATGAAAAGCCGTGTCAGGCATATTTCGGCTTTCGGAATGCGGAGAACCGGGATAGAAGGCAGGATTAATGAACTTCCTATATCAAGTCCGTTCTATTGGACATCATGATCTGTAGAATAGAAGTGGAAAGGCAAAGGATAGGGATATATAGGGCTGAGAGAAAACAGGCGTGAGAACTACTGGAGTTAGAAATACGGTCCCTGGACCGGATATTGAAAAGAGATGAGGTTCATGAAGAAAACACATTACACCATAGAAGAACTCAGAAAAATCGTTCGCCTGGAGGATCTCGGTACGGATATCTGGGAGCCGGCCGAGTACGGCGAAGTCACCTGTGGCGGTACTTATGATATGACCCTGGAAGACCTGCAGACAGCGATCG
>CACZTH010000118.1 GCA_902784035.1 uncultured Eubacteriales bacterium | reverse complement strand
ATCTTTCTGGTCATCCTGGGAGTGCCCATCATTACCATGGAGTACGCGGTGGGCCGGGCCAGCCAGCGGTCCATCCTGCCCGCTTTCCGGACGCTGGAGAGGTCGGGGACGAAATGGCATGTCTGGGGCTGGTTCGCCATGGCCGGGAACTATGTTCTTCTCATGTATTATTCCGTGATCTCCGGATGGATCCTCTATTACCTGGTGAAAACCGCCCAGGGGACCTTCGTTGGGGCTTCCACGCGGGCGGTCCGGAGCAGCTTCAGCGTCATGATGGGGAACCCGAAGATCCAGGTGGGTTTCATGCTGGCGGTGGTGGCCATGACCCTGGTCATCTGCTCCGCAGGGCTCCAGGCAAGTGTCGAGAGGATCACGAAGGTCATGATGATCGCGCTGATCCTGATCATGTTCGGTCTCGCGGTCTGGAGCATGACTCGTCCAGGCGGCTCGAAGGGTCTGAGTTTCTACCTGAAGCCAAACGGGGCCAACATGAGGAAGGCCGGCCTGGGCCAATGCCTGTACGCGGCTCTGAACCAGAGCTTCTTCACCCTCAGCATCGGCATGGGCGGTATGGAGATCTTTGGGAGCTACATCGATAAGAAACGGACCCTCCTAGGAGAAGCCCAGCTGGTGGCCCTGCTGGACACTGTCGTGGCCATCACAGCCGGCCTGATCATCTTTCCGGCCTGCTTCTCCTACGGCATTGAAGTGGATCAGGGGCCGAGCCTGATCTTCGTGACTCTTCCCCGGGTCTTCTCCGGGATGAAGGCCGGCCACCTGATCGGGACCCTGTTTTTTGTCTTTCTGTATTTCGCCGCCCTCTCCACGATGATCGGGGTCTTCGAGAACATCGTCAGTTTCTCTGTGGATCTGAAGGGAACGTCCCGGCCGAAAAGTTCGGTGGTGAACGGACTTCTTCTGATGGTTCTGTCCATTCCCTGCGCTCTGGGCTTTAACATCTGGTCCGGCTTCCAGCCCCTCCGGGCGGGCAATACCATCATGGACCTGGAGGATTTCTATGTGTCGAACATTGCCCTGCCCGTGGGTTCTTTCATCTTCATTCTTTTCTGCACCACACGGCTGGGATGGGGCTACCAGAATTATCTCTCGGAGATCAATACCGGGGAAGGTCGTAAGCTCGACGGAGAGAATCCCCTCCTTCACATCTACTTCTGTTTTATCCTGCCTGCCATCGTAGGTTTCCTGGTGGTCTATGGGATCGTGACCTATTTCATTGGCTGACCCCCGGGCGGGATGACCCCCGGGCGGGAAAAATTCCCGTTTATTTCCCGGCCAGGGTCTGCTGCCAGCGGAGAACGCCGCTGTCCCTCAGGAGTCCGGACTGGACGAAGGTGGACCGGGAGGGCCAGCAGTCATTCACATCCGGCTCCAGCCGGGCGCAGGCCACCCGCCAGCCGGGCTGGTCCAGGGGGACCAGCCACCAGCCCTTGGCCAGCGGCCATTCCGCCGCCGGGACCGGGAACGGGACCAGAACCATAGCCCTCGCGATGCCGGAATAGCGGAAATAGAGTCCCGGCGGGGCGGGAGTCCCGGCGGGCCGGTCCAGGACCTGGATCCCGTCGGTGCGGAGGATCTGCACGGCCCGGCTGGCGCCCGGGTCCGTTTTCAGGATCAGATAGGCGTCCGGCAGCGGACGCTGCCGGACAGGGCGGTCGTAGCAGGGGAAAAAGTCGCCCTTTCCCCGCGACGGATCCGCGGCCGTGGACTGAATTTCTCCGGTGGCAGGGTCGAAGGTCCAGGTGGGGTAGGAAAAGTTTCTCCGGTCGGATTTTCCTGTTTTCAGGGTGAAATTGGGACGGCTGCCGCCGGGCGGGGGAGGCGCCAGGGGCAGCCGCGCCTGTCGGACTGCCTGCTGGATGGCGGCGCTGTTCTCCTGAAAGTAATGGAGGACAGCCTTCGCGGCGGTGACATGGGCTTCCATCCGCCGGCGGAGGTAGAGACGGCCGAAC
The DNA here is from genome assembly GCA_902784035.1 of uncultured Eubacteriales bacterium. GTDB lineage: Bacteria > Bacillota > Clostridia > Peptostreptococcales > Anaerovoracaceae > Aminicella. Next base: position 2,344 of record CACZTH010000118.1, on the reverse strand, counting down.
CCGATGCCGGTGGATTCCACAGACAGGAAGAGGCTGCCCTGGAGAGAGGCCCAGCCCCGGGTGGTGGCGGGAGAGGCGGAGTCCGGATAGCCAGCCACCCGGAAGCCTGCCGTTTCGCCTGCCCGGTAGACCGTTCGCGCCAGCTCGTCGGACAGGCGGAGGATGGCCGGGTCAGCGTTTCCGCCAGAGGCGGGAGCCAGGCGGAGGTCGGTCATGCAGGACGTGTATTTTCCGTCCCGCATGCGGGCCCTGTTCAGACATTCATGGGCGTCCACCATGAGTTCAGGCTGAAGGAGGTCGTACAGAAGGTGGACCAGCCGGGTGATGGGGTGTTCGCAGCGGAGGTGGTCCCGGTTCAGGTCGATGGTCCCGGACCTGCGCCGGTAGTCCCTGGCCCCGTCCGGGTTCAGGCGGGGCAGGAGGACGATGTCCTGCGCGGGTGGGTCTGCCCGGTCGGTCAGGAGGGCGATCATGGCCAGGACCGCCTCTGTGGACGCTGGCTCGTTCCCATGGATGCCCGCCTGGAGCCAGCCGGTGGGCCGTCCGTCGGCAGCTGTCTGTCGGGCGGCCTTCAGCAGGGGCGCCGGGAGCCTCAGGTCAGGGAAGGGGGCGGTGTCTGCGGCAGAGCCGGCGGGCTGGAGGGGAAGCCGGCGGGCTGTCGTCCTGTCGCCCTCCAGAGGACAGGCGGTCCAGAAGACCAGGGGGATGGTATGACCCGGGTCCAGATAGTAGAGGTGGAGCCAGGGGCTGCGTTCACAGGTCTTCTTCAGGAAGCGGGTCAGCTGCAGGTCCGTCGTGAAGGCGGGGGAGGCGTCCAGGGGACGGTCCAGGGCGGGCGTTTCGGGCAGGGGAACGCCAGGGTCCGGACCGTAGGCGGGGTCCATGGCCTCCTCATTCAGGAGGATCAGCATGAGGGGGTCATAGCCCGCGCCTGAGTGGGGGAGAAGCGGAACGGAGAGGAGCTTCGAACCGGACCGGACATCGGCCTCGGTCACCAGGAAGGTCCGGTTGACAGCGACGTAGCCCCGTTCCTGGTAGCGGTAACGGTAGAGGCCGGCGGGAAGGGACCAGACCCCCTCCGACTGGGGATGGATCAGACCGTCCAGGCCTCGGAAGCCCTTCCGGACGGTGACGGCTTCCTGGGAATGGGCCTGAATCCGGACCTGACACCTGGGGGCCCGGGGATCGAAGGGCCTGGCCCGGTAATTGACCAGGATGTGGATCAGGAGCTGGCTCTTCGGGATTCTGTCCGCGTAATGATGGCTGATCCGTTCTATGGGACGCACGAGGGCCTCCTTCCAGGCTTTTTCATGGTGGGCGGGCTTCTCGCCCGAGGGATTTCCGCTTCTCATTTTACCACGAATTTTACCACGAAAAAGGCCGGTCTGAAGAGGCCGGCCCGGATATAGACGACAGGAGTGATATGTTTATTTCCAGTCCGCCATCCTGCCGATGTTGTCTTTCGACACGACGAAGGCGGGAACGATGTCGCCCAGGTCATCCAGTTTCTGACCCTGGGCGCACTTAATGGTGACGATGATGGCCGCTTTTCCGTTCAGGAAGGGAGACTGGGCGACGGAGCCGGCCAGCTCGCCCTTCTTAATGGAATCGGCGGCCTGCTTGGTGTAATCGTTGCCGCAGACCACGACCTGATCCAGCTTCTTCATTTCCTTCAGAGCCTTCACGGTGCCCATGGACATGGTGTCGCTGGCGCAGGAGATGCCGACCACGTTGGGGTGGGCGGTCAGGATGTTCTTCGTGGCGGTATAAGCCTTCTGTCCGTCGAAGTCGCAGTGCTCGACAGCGACCACCTTCAGGCCAAGCTTCTCATAGGTCTCTTTCTCGCCGCGCTCCCGGTCGTCAGACATGCTGGCGCCCTCGTTGCCCGCGATGATGGCGACTTCACCTTTATTGCCCAGCTTCTTCGCGACGAATTTCGCGTTCACGATGCCCTGCTGGTAGCAGTCCACCACAGTGGAGGCGTCGATGTGGCCGCCGGCCTTCTTCAGAGCGTCCTGGTCGATGGCGATTCCATTCAGAATCATCTTCACGCCCTTCTGATTGCCCTTCACGACGCCATTGATCAGGTTGGTGGGATTCTGGGGGGAGAAAGCCACCGCTTCGTAATTCTTCGCGATCATGGTATTCAGGATGTTCAGCTGGCCGTCATAGTCGATGTCGGATTTCGTCGGGACGATGTCCAGTTTGGTGCCGTATTCCTCCGCGGCTTCCTTCGCGCCCTCGCACAGGACCTTCCAGTAGTCGTTGGTGGTGGGGGCCACGATCAGGCCGATCTGCTTGGTTTTATTTTTCTCCGGAAGCGGTGCCAGCATCTTATCCATTT
>CACZTH010000117.1 GCA_902784035.1 uncultured Eubacteriales bacterium | reverse complement strand
TTTCACGTGAAACGCCGCCTGCTTCTCGTTGAAGGGCCCAAGTATCGCCCGGACGGGCTGGAAAAGAACTACCGAATAGGGTATAATATTAGCCAGTCTATTAGTAGGAACGGAAGGATGCTGAAGTGGGAAAAGCGATTGCGATCTTCAACCAAAAGGGCGGCGTGGGCAAGACCACGACGAACATCAATCTGGGCGCCAGCCTCGCTCAGCTCGGGAAAAGGATCCTGATGCTGGACATTGATCCCCAGGGGAACACGACCAGCGGCATCGGGATCTCGAAGAAGGATCTGCGGTATACAGTCTATGACCTGCTCATCGACGAGAACTTCGACCCCCATGCGGCCATCCTCCACACCTCCGTGCAGAACCTGGACCTGATCCCATCGAACGTGGACCTGGCCGGCGCGGAGATCGAGCTGGTGGAAATCGAAGGAAGGGAGAAGCGGCTGCAGAACGCGATTTCTCTGATCCGGGATGAATATGATTACATATTTATCGACTGTCCTCCCTCCCTCGGCCTTCTGACCATCAACTCCCTGGCCGCGGTCCAGAGCGTTCTGATCCCAATCCAGTGCGAGTTCTACGCCCTGGAAGGCGTCAGTCAGCTTGTCAGTACCATTCAACTGGTGAAGGCCAACCTGAATCCCCGGCTGGAGATTGAAGGCGTGGTTCTGTCCATGTTCGACGGCAGGACCAACCTGTCCATCCAGGTGGTTCAGGAGGTGAAGAAGTATTTCGGCGCGAATGTCTATACGACGGTGATCCCGAGAAACATCCGTCTGGCGGAAGCGCCGGGCTTCGGCATGGCCATCACGGAATATGATCCCAGGTCCAGGGGGGCAGCGGCCTACCGGGCCTTCGCGAAAGAATTCCTGGAGCGGGAGGGAGATCTGTAATGGCTGAGAAGAAGAGGAAGGGCGGCCTGGGCCGGGGGCTGGAAGCCTTATTCGCGGATCAGGTGAAAGTGGAGCAGGAGGCGCGGAAGGTGGAGGAGACTCCATCCGGCGCCACTGTCCTCTATGTGGACATCGATCAGATCATCCCGAACAGGAGCCAGCCGAGGAAGAACTTCGATGAAGAGAAACTGCGGGAGCTGGCTGAGTCGATCCAGGAGCACGGCCTGATTCAGCCCCTGGTGGTTCGCCAGAAGGGTCAGGCCTACGAGATTGTCGCCGGCGAACGGAGATGGCGGGCCTGCCGGATCGCGGGCATGAAGACCATTCCCTGTATCGTCAGGGAACTGACCGATGAAGAAAATATGCTGGTGGCCATGATAGAGAACCTGCAGCGGGAAGATCTGGACCCCATCGAGGAGGCCCAGGGACTGGAGGTCATGATGAAGACCTACCAGATGACCCAGGAACAAGCAGCCAGGAGCGTGAGCAAGAGCAGGCCCTACGTCAGCAATTCCCTCCGTCTTCTCCGGCTGCCGGAGAAGATCCGGACCTGCGTCAGCAAAGGGGAGATCTCCATGGGGCACGCGCGGGCGCTGCTGGCGGTGGAGGATCCCGGCCTGCAGGAGGCTCTCTGCCAGAGGATTCTGAGGGAAGGTCTCTCGGTTCGGGCCGTCGAGAAGCTGGCGGCAGAAGCGGCCAGACCCAGACCCAAGCCTCGGAAGCTGCAGAAGGATCCGGATACCCGGAAGGCGGAAGACCAGCTTCGTGACAAGTTCGGCACGAAGGTCTCCATCGACAGGTCTGGCCGGAAGGGTGCCATCCGTCTGGAATTCTATTCCGCGGAAGAACTGAATCGCCTCCTGGATATGCTGATCTGAGCAGGGCCAGGGGGGATGTTTCACATGAAACATCTGAGGAGCGATATGCTAGAGACTTATTTTGAGAAAAAGCTGACAGAGCAGGTGCCGATTCCGGTCTGTGTGGTAGATCGAAAGGGAAAGATCATAGATACCAATTCCAGAATGGAGGAGGTATTTCCCTACGACGAGATCAAGGACTACGACTTCTTCGCCCTGGTAGGGGTAAAGATCGAGGACCTGCTCGCGACCAGGGAGACAGGGGAAGCGGAAACGGTGGCCCGAAACGGGAAGGTTTTCCGCCTGTATGTGAAGGAAAGCCCGGACGAGGACAACGCCAATCTTTTCGTCTATTTCTTCGACATCACGGCCCAGGAAGAAGCGAAGGACACGGCGGTCCGACAGAGGATCTGCGTAGCCCGGGTCGACATCGATAATTATGACGAGATGAAGGCCAGCATGGACCCGGAACTTCGTATGACGACCTGGTCCCAGGCAGACCGGGCCATCCGTCAGTGGGCGGCGAAGATCGAGGGGTCTGTCGTTTCCATCAGCTCCAGCGAATACATCATCTACTACGAACATCGATATTCCGATGATATTATCCGGTCTAAATTCGAGATCCTGGATGAGATCCGGAAGATCGAGACGGACCTGGACTTTCCCATGAGCCTGAGCATAGGCATAGGGATAGGCGGGAAGAACATCCGGGAGACCCGGCAGTTCGCGGACGGCGCCCTGGACCTGGCCCAGGGCCGGGGAGGCGATCAGGCTGTGGTGCGCCGCGGCAGTAAGATCGAGCACTTCGGCGGGATTCTTCAGTCTGTCGAGAAACGGAATAAGGGGAAATCCCGGGTTATTGCCCATGCTCTGGCCCGACTGATCGATCAGGCGGATCGGATCATGATCATGGGTCATCGGAACCCGGACATGGACGCCTTCGGGTCTGCCCTGGGCATGTACCGAGTCTGCCTCATGAAGGGGCAGCCAGCCAGCATTGTCCTTCAGGAGCCGAACGACTCCCTTCAGGCCTTTTACCGGAACGTATTGGAGAAGGACACCTATAATATCATCTCTCACGAGCGGGCCCTGGAACTGGCGGACGAGAACACCCTGGTAGTGGTGCTTGACACACATCGGCCCAGCTATGTGGAATGCCCCCAGCTCCTGGAGAAAACGGATAAGGTGGCGGTCATCGACCATCACCGGCGGGCGGTGGACGCCATCCAGGAACCGGTCCTCTCCTATATCGAGTCCTACGCGTCATCGACCGCGGAGCTGATCGCGGAGATCCTCCAGTATTCAGGCCAGCGGAAGCAGGTAGACAAGCTGGAGGCGGAAGCCCTGCTTGCCGGCATGACCGTAGACACCAACCGGTTTGCGATGAAGACCGGCGTCCGCACCTTCGAAGCGGCCGCCTGGCTGAGGCGGGCAGGGGCGGACACCACAGAGGTCAAGCGCTTCTTCCAGCTCAAGTTGGACGACTTCAAGGCCCGGGCCCGGGCTCTGGCGGACGCGAAGATCACCGAGGATGGGATCGCCATGTCCGTACTGGAAGGCTTTAATGAAGAGGCCCAGATCATCAATTCCCAGGTGGCGGATGAGCTCCTGAATGTCCGGGGCATGCGGGCGTCCTTCGTGGCCGGCCGGGACGGAACCGGGCAGACCGTGGTCAGCGCCCGGTCGCTGGGAGACATTAATGTTCAGCTGATCATGGAGAAGCTGGGCGGGGGTGGGCATTTGACCACCGCCGGCGCCCAGGTGGAGGACAGCCCGGAGGAAGTGATCGAGATGATCCGGGATCTTTTGTCCGCCTCGAAGACACAGTGAGCACAGAAGAAATGAAACCCGCGCGGCAGAAGGCGCGGGCTTCGTGGTAAAATAGACGCATCGACCCGGAAGACGGGGAAGGAGTTAGAGAATATGAAGGTCATTTTAAAGCAGGACGTGAAGGGAAGCGGAAAGAAGGGGGATGTGGTGAAGGTCTCCGACGGCTACGCCCGGAACCTTTTGATCCCGAAGGGGCTGGCCATGGAAGCCACGGAAGCCAACATGCGGGCCCTGAAGCAGCAGAAGAAGAAGGAAGCGGAGGAAGAAGCGGCGCGCCGGGCTGAGGCGGAGGCCGCGAAGGCTCTGCTGGAGAAGAAGATCATCACTGTGGAAGGGAAGGCAGGCGAGGGCGGCCGGCTCTTCGGCTCCATCACCTCGAAGGACATCGCCGAGGCCCTGGAGAAGGAAGGCGTCACGGTGGATAAGAAGAAAATCGATCTGACCCAGCCGATCCGCAGCCAGGGAACCTTCCAGGTTCCGGTCAAGCTCTATCAGGGGATCAACGCCGAGATCACGGTGAAGGTCACCGAGTAGGGAGCGGGGAATGGCAGGCACAGGGAAGATCCCTCCGCACAGCGAAGAGGCGGAGCAGTCGGTCCTGGGGGCAGCGCTCCTGAGCCGGGACGCCATGTCCGAAGCGGCGGAGCTGGTCCGGCCTGAGGATTTCTATGACGGTAAGCACCGGGAGATCTTCAAGGCCATGGTGGATATGTTCGTCCGGGGAAAGTCCATCGACATTGTCACAGTCTGTGACGAGCTGAAGAAGCGGAAAACACTGGAAGCGGCAGGCGGCAGGACCTACGTGGCGGAGCTCTCCTCCATGGTCCCGTCCACCAGCAACGCCGGGGAGTACGCGAAGATCGTGGCGGAGCGGGCTTCCATGCGGCAGCTGATCCAGAGCGCCGAGGAAATCCGCCAGAAATGCTACGAGGGGCAGGAGAACGCCGGCGACATCCTGGACAGCGCGGAGAAGTCCATCTTCTCCATCGCTCAGGCCAGGCAGAAAAGCGACTATGAGCCGCTGGCCAGCGTCATCGTCCGGAACATCGACCGCTTAAACGAGCTGGCCGCCAACCAGGGCCAGCTGACCGGCGTCACCACCGGCTTTAAAAGGCTGGACGACATCACCGGCGGCCTTCATAAGTCGGACCTGGTCATCCTGGCCGCCCGGCCCGCCATGGGGAAGACGGCCTTCGCCCTGAACGTGGCCCAGAACGCGGCCCTCAGGGGCGGGGCCCATGTTCTCATCTTCAGCCTGGAGATGTCGAAGGAGCAGCTGGCCCAGCGGCTCCTGGCCATGGAGGCGAAGGTGAATATGGAGAACCTGAAGAAGGGGATCCTGGAGCGGGAGGACTGGGAGCAGATCCTGGTCGCTTCTGACCGGCTGGCGGAGGCCGATATCAACATCGACGACACCCCGGACCTGAGCGTCTTCGAGATTAAGAATAAGTGCCGCCGCATGAAGGCGGAAAAGGGCCTGGACCTGGTCATCATAGACTACCTGCAGCTCATGCACGGCGAAGGCCGGGCGGAAAGCAGGCAGCAGGAGATCAGCGGCCTGTCCCGCTATCTCAAGCTCCTGGCCCGTGAGATGGACTGCCCGGTCATCGTTCTGTCCCAGCTGAGCCGGGCGCCCGAGCAGCGCCCCAACCACCGGCCGGTCCTGTCAGACCTCCGGGAATCCGGCGCCATCGAGCAGGACGCGGACATCGTGATGTTCCTCTACCGGGACGATTATTATAATGAGGACTCTGAGAAGCCGGGCATCTGCGAGGTCAACCTGGCCAAACACCGGAACGGGCAGACAGGCGTCATCGAGCTGACCTGGGTGGCCCGCTATACCAAGTTCGCTGACCCCGCCTGAGGAATGGAAAAAAGCCGCCGCGGCGGACGGCCGTCTGTCTGAACGCCGCGCCGCCCGCCCGGCTTACCCCCGGGCGGGCGCCAGTCGGCGGGAATAATCTCCGGGCGCCGCCTGGCCCGGGGCCGGGAGGCCCCGGCGCGGATCGGGGATCCCATGTCGATTTCGGAATGCTTAACAGAAATCATGGGGAGGCCCCGGCGCGGATCGGGAAACTCCGCGCGAATCCTGGAAATTCCGGCGCGGGTCCGGGGAGGAGGGAAGCTGGCAGCGGGCTGAGTCTTTTTTTGTCACGAAGAGAACAAGGTCCCGTCACGAAGCCATAATTATGTGAGCGTAAAGTGTAGAACAGGAGGGCGGCGCTTTGAGACTGACCATCGGGAAAACGAAAGAACTGTATCTGCACGACGCCCATGTGGAAAGCATTTTCATCAACGAGTACCTGCCCCAGGCGCCGGGAGACTTCGTGAAGGTCTACCTGTACGCCAGGATGTACGCAGAGTTCGGCCTGCCGATGGACGATCGGACCATGGAGAGCGAGCTTGGCATCACCTCTGACCGGGTCCGGGAAGCCTGGTCCTATTGGCAGAAGATGGGGGCAGTCCGTTTAGTCTACGGGAAAGCGGCGGACCTGGAGCCTACGATTGAATTCGTGGATCTGAAGGAGCAGATGCTGGGAACCAGCGGCCAGGCAGCGAATCCCGGACGGGCGGCCGATTCCGGTCAGGATGGGGCGGGAGTCCCGGCCCCCCGGGAGGAACAGGCGGCCGCGCGCGAGGCGCTGGCCGGTCTTCCTCTGGGCCAGCGGCCGGTTCAGCCCATCGACGACCCGGATCTTCGGAACATGTTCCTGGACATGGAGCAGCTCCTGTCCAGAAGTCTGAGTTCCAGTGAGATTAGGGATATCCTGGGCTGGGTTCAGGAGGAGAGGATCCCGCCGGAGCTGGTCCTCCAGGGGCTGACCTACTGTCTGGAGAAGGGGAAGACCAGTCTGAAATACCTGTCGAGGGTAGTCCATGGCTGGGCGGAGGAAGGCCTGTCCACTGTGGATCAGGTCCGTGACCACCTGGCGGAAGTGGATCAGCGGCATTACCAGTACCGGCGGGTCCTGAAGGCGCTGGGCTTCGCCCGGAACGCCACCGAGCAGGAACAGAAGATGATGGACCGGTGGTTCGACGAGATGGGCTGTGACATGGACCGGGTCCTCCAGGCCGTGGCTAAGACCGCCGGCATTTCCAGCCCCAACTTCAACTATGTGAATAAGGTCTTAGAGAACTGGAAGACGGAGGCGGATAAACGAGGCGGCGATGTGAACGACCAGACTCCGGTGACGACCTCTGTCCTGAATCGTTACTATAAATACCTGCGGGAGCAGTCCAGGGCCCAGGCGGATGAGCGGACCCAGGAGGTTTACCGTAAGCTCCCCAGGATCAGGGAGATCGACCAGGAGGTCCAGTCTGAAGGGGCTGCCCTGTCCCGGGAACTGCTCCGGGGGAATGATAAACGAAAGAGCCGGAAGATCCGGGCGGCCATGGACCAGCTTCAGGAGGAGCGGGCCGTTCTGCTGACCGACCATGATTTCCCTCTGGATTATACCGACATGCGGTATAAATGCGAGAAATGCAAGGACACTGGCATCACAGACCTGGGCGCCCGCTGCACCTGCGTGCCAGACCGGATGAGAGAGGCCGCGGTCTGGGTGAAGGAAGAAGAGGGACGAAAGGGATAAGATGGAGCGGAACAGAAAGAAAAAGCGATACAGGATCAACTGGATCCGGATGGGCATCTTCATCCTGGCGGTTTTCCTCATCGTCATGGTGGCCATGTCGGTGAAGAGCGTCGTTACCCTTCATCAGGAGCAGGTCCGCCTGAAGGCCGAGAACGCTAAGCTGACGAAGGAGAAGGCCAAGCTCCAGGAGGAGTTTAAGAACGTGAATGACCGGAATTATATCGAAGAGCAGGCCCGGCTCCAGCTCCGACTGATCAGGCCCGGTGAGATCCTGTATATCCTGGATGAGGACGGAGATGGAAAGGATGACCGGGCGAAGAGCCGGACAAGCAGTTATTAAGCGGGAGAGGTCAGATACAGGAGACGGGAAGTATGGAGATCAGCGAGATCCTGGTGGTAGAGGGTCGGGACGACACCCAGGCGGTGAAACGGGCCGTGACCTGTGAAACCATCGAGACCCATGGATTCGGCATGAGCGAGGCCATGTGGGCGAAGATTGAGAAGGCCTGCGCAGGACCCGGGATCATCGTTTTCACTGATCCGGACTCTGCCGGGGAGCGGATCCGGAGGAAGATCCTGGACCGGTTTCCGGAGGCCAAGCAGGCATTCCTGCCGAGGGCGGAAGCTCTGAAGAAGGGCGACATCGGGGTGGAAAACGCCTCCCCGGAAGCCATCCGGGAAGCGCTTCAGAAGGCTCATGCCACGAAGGCGGCGCCGGAGAAGCTTTTCGCGTACGGAGACGTGGTCCGGGCTGGCCTGGCGGGAGGACCGGGGTCCAGGGAGCGGCGCAGGCTGGTCTGTGAGTCCCTGGGCGTGGGTTACTGCAACGCGAAGGGACTGGCGCCCAGGCTGAATGGCTTCGGGGTGACGAGAGAGGAATTTTATGGAGCTGTACGATCCGCAGACGATCCGATTCATTAAGAAGAAATACGGATTCCGGTTCTCGAAAAGCCTGGGGCAGAATTTTCTGGTCAGCCGGGACGCGGTGGACGGGATCGTAGAGGGGGCGGGCATCGGTCCTGAGGATTTCGTCCTGGAGATCGGGCCCGGCATCGGGGTCCTGACCCAGGCCGCCTGCGCCAGGGCTAAGCTGGTGAAGGCGGTGGAGATCGACCGTCAGCTGATCGAGGTTCTGGGCTTTACTTTAGCCTTAGAGAAGAATGTGGAGATCGTGGAGGGCGACGTACTGAAGCTTGACCTGAAGGCGCTGATCCCGGAAGGGACGCCGCGGGACAGGGTGAAGATCATCGGAAACCTTCCTTACTATATCACGACGCCTATCCTGATGAAGGTCCTGGAGAGTGACCTTCCTGCCGCCAGTGTCACGGTGATGATGCAGAAGGAGGTGGCGGAACGGATCATTTCTCCGCCGGGGAGCCGGATCTACGGGGCGCTGTCTGTGGCAGTCCAATACCGGGCGGAAACGACCCTGGTGGAAGAGGTGCCTCGGGACCTCTTCATGCCGGC
>CACZTH010000116.1 GCA_902784035.1 uncultured Eubacteriales bacterium | reverse complement strand
GCCTTCGTTCCTGGCTGCGGAGATCGGGACCACCGGGACGCCCAGCAGTTCCTCCATCCGATTGATCCGGACAGACCCGCCGTTTCCCTGAACCTCGTCCATCATGTTCAGGGCTACCACCATGGGCACATTCAGCTCGATCAGCTGCATGGTCAGATAAAGGTTTCTTTCGATGTTGGTGGCGTCCACGATGTTGATAATGCCTGTGGGCCGGTCGTTCAGGATGAACTGGCGGGAAACGATCTCCTCCGAGGTGTAAGGGGACATGGAATAGATGCCGGGCAGGTCGGTGACCTCCGTGTTCGGGTGGCCCTTAATCGAGCCCGTCTTCCGGTCCACAGTGACGCCGGGAAAGTTGCCCACGTGCTGGTTGGAGCCGGTGAGCTGGTTGAAGAGGGTCGTCTTCCCGGAGTTCTGGTTGCCGGCCAGAGCATAGGTCAGGATGGCGGAATCCGGGAGGGGATTTTCGGTCTTCTTATCGTGGAACCGCCCTCCCTCGCCCAGGCCGGGATGGTGGTCCAGCCGGCTGTTCACGGCGTCCAGATAGGGGTTGGGCAGGTGGTCCGGCTTTAAGGCCTCATGGCCCTCCCGGACAGCATCCGGCGTTTCACGGAGCCTGGCCTGGACGCGCTTACGCTTCTTCGCCAGCTCCCGGTCACACTGGATCTTTTCCGCGTCGGCCAGGCGGAGCGTCAGCTCATATCCGTGAAGCCGAAGCTCCATGGGGTCTCCCATCGGGGCGTACTTCACCAGGCTGACCTCAGCGCCGGGGATCACCCCCATATCAAGAAAGTGCTGACGGAGAGCGCCCTCCCCGCCAACACTGGTCACGACTGCGCTTTCACCGATCTCCAGATCCTTTAATGTTGTTTCCTTATCCATGGCCGGTTTCCGCCCCCCGTTTCATTAACTTAACGACTGCTAAGCTATTATAAACATGCGGTCGAAGAAACGTCAACCACCGGAAGTAAGATATGTTGAACAGATGGGACCCGGGACGTCAGCGGGGGAGGAGGCTGGAAGCCGGGCAATGACATCTCCCCTGCCCTTACAGGATGTCGATGGTCTCCCCGGCCAGGGCCTTATTAATGGACCGGACGGCGCAGAACTTACCGCACATGGAGCAGGTGTCGCTGTGGTCGTCCTCCGGCAACCGGGCGTCCCGGACGGCCTTCGCCCGCTCCGGATCCATGGCATGCCGGAACTGCTCTTCCCAATCCAGCTTCCGTCTGGCCTCCGCCATGAGGTCATCCTGCTCCCGGGCGCCGGGCAGGTGCTTGGCGATGTCCGCCGCGTGGGCCGCGATCTTCGACGCGATGATCCCCTCGTGGACATCATCCACATCCGGAAGGGCAAGGTGCTCCGCCGGGGTCACATAGCAAAGGAAGCTTGCCCCATTATAAGCCGCGATGGCGCCGCCGATGGCCGCGGTGATGTGATCATAGCCCGGCGCGATGTCCGTGACCAGGGGCCCGAGCACATAGAAGGGGGCGCCGTGGCAGATGGTCTCCTCCACCTTCATATTCGCCGCGATCTGATCCATGGGCACATGGCCCGGTCCCTCGATCATGACCTGAACATCCTTCTTCCAGGCCCGCTCCGTCAGCTCGCCCAGGCGGATCAGTTCCTCGATCTGGACCCCGTCGGTAGCGTCCGCCAGGCAGCCCGGCCGGCAGGCGTCCCCGAGGGAAATGGTCACGTCATGCTCACGGCAGATGTCCAGGATCTCATCGAAATACTCGTAGAAGGGGTTCTCCTCACCGGTCATGGACATCCAGGCGAAGATCAGGGATCCGCCCCTGGAAACCAGGTTCATCTTCCGCTGGCCAGACCGGATCTGATCGATGGTCTTCCGGGTCAGCCCGCAGTGAAGGGTCACGAAATCCACCCCGTCCTCCGCGTGGAGGCGGACCACGTCAATCAGGTCCCGGGCCGTCAGGGTCCCCAGGTCCCGCTGATAATGAATGACCGCGTCATAGACCGGCACCGTGCCGATCATGGCCGGGCACTCCCGGCAGAGCTTCTGGCGGAAGGGCTGGGTATTTCCATGGCTGGAAAGATCCATGATGGCTTCAGCGCCCAGGTCGACGGCGCTCATGACCTTCTGCATCTCGATGTCGTAGTCTTTACAGTCCCGGCTGACGCCCAGGTTCACATTAATCTTCGTCCAGAGATCCCGGCCGATGCCGTTAGGATCCAGAGAGCGGTGGAGGGGGTTGGCGGGAATGACGGCCTTTCCCTCACTGATCAGCGCCCGGAGCTTCTCCTCGTCGATCCGCTCCTTCGCCGCCACGGCCTTCATTTCCGGGGTGATGATCCCCCTCCGCGCGGCTTCCATCTGGGTAGAATACATCCGTTCCATAGTACCTGCTCCTTTCAGAGTTATCACGCCTGAAGTGGTGCTCCCGACAGGCGGACAAAGGCAGCCAGATACTCGTTCGGCAGATGTGCGACATCCCTACGCCGGCATGATCCGGATCAGGTGATAAAGGTCGTGCGTCACCGCACCTCTCAGTCTGCTGACTCCCTTTGTCATTAAAGAAATTTACGCTTATTACTATAGCACTGCCCTGATCAAAAGACCAGGGCAGTTTCGCATTTTCCATAGCGTATCGAGGGTTCCGGAACCCGTCTCAGGATACTCGCACACGGGCGACGCCGCGTTTCTTCCCGGACTGAGCATCCGCAATGACTCGCACACGGGCGCACGCGGGCGACGCTCGCTGTCGGCTGTCACTTCCGCGACGAAAATACTCGCACACGAGCGCACGCGGGCGACGCCGGAACCGGAACCTCTCAGGGAACGCCGCCCGGGCCGCCAGGAAGAAGGCCACGGCCCGGCGCATCACTTCTCTTCCGTCCAGGACAGGACCCGTTCTTTCAAGGTCTGGATGTCCAGGACCCCATAGGCGAAGCCCTTCCGGACCAGGTCCTCCGGCAGGAACTCATCATACTTCTCGAAGAGGGGAAGCTCCTTCGGAAACACCAGCTCCAGGGGGTCGATGGGCTTCCGGATCTCTTCCCCCAGAACCTGGAAGAAGGTCTTCTCGTCCGCCCGCATGGTGAACTGCATGTAGAAGGGACGGGCGCTGTCGAAGGACCGGAGTCCCAGCCGGTCCCCGCACTTCAGGCGGAGGAACCTTTCCAGGGCATAGAAGGGATAGGTCCCCAGCCAGGGCATCAGGCACCACATGTTCCCGCCCAGGCAGATGAGGGGTTTCTCCCCTGCCCCCGAGTGCCTGGCCGTATTCCTGGCCCGGGCAAGCCTGGCCTGGGCGTTTTTCATCAGATAGGGGTAGCCTGTCTCCTCCCGCAGGACCTGGCGCATCCTCTCCACGATCCGCGTATGGAGGTCCCCCGGGCATTCCCCGAAATAGGCGGGGACCTTTCCCCGTACCGGCTCCGTGTAGACCAAACGCCTTTTATGGTCGATCTCTTCCACCCGCCATACCTTTCCCGCGATCGCCACCTTCTCGCCCACAGGAGGCGGCGACACGACGGTTCCAAGCTCCTGAGAATCCCAGCGGACTGTATATTCCTCACTCTCCTGGAAGACCCCGTAGAACTTATAGGAGCTGATCTCCCGCTCACCCTGGAGGCCCAGGATCAGCCCGCCCTCCGGGGTCCGCTGGATCATGTCTGTTTCGATCAGGTGAAGAAGCAGAACTCTGAAATCCTCCTGGCTGACCCGATGGAAGTAATGGAGGGTCAGGACCCGGTCCGCCAGGGCGGCCGGGGACAGCTCCCCGCAGGAAGCCAGGGTGGAGAGGGTCTGGTGGAAAAGCAGGCTGTAGGGGAGACGCTCCAGCCGGGGCGGTTCCACCCATTTCTCCTCCAGATACAGCTGCACCAGGGCGATCCCCTGGAGCAGCTTCCAGGGGATGGTGGCCGGCAGAAGGGCCCTCGCTTCCGGCTCATCCTCCCTCATGACGAACCACATCTCCTGGGGTCCTCCCCGCCGGCCGGTCCGCCCCATCCGCTGCAGGAAAGAGGACACGGTCCAGGGCGCGTCAATCTGAAAGGCCCGCTCCAGACGGCCGATGTCGATCCCCAGCTCCAGGGTGGAGGTGGTAACGGTGGTCCATGCCTGGTTGGGCGCCTTCATCAGCATCTCAGCCGATTCCCGGTAAGACTGGGACAGGTTTCCATGATGGATCAGGAACCGGTCCGGCTCGTGATTCCGGTCACAGTAGCTCCGAAGCGTCGTGGTCACCGCCTCGCACTCTTCCCTGGAATTGACGAAGACCAGGCACTTCTTCCCCCGGGTATGCTCGAAGATATAGCCGACCCCCGGGTCCGCCCCCGCCGGCGCCTCATCCGACTTCTCGTCCAGGGCCGGCAGGGCGGGGGCCAGCCCCAGGTCCTTCGCCTCCTCCCCCGCCTGAACATCCTTCACATAGAAGTGTTCCATGGAGAGACGCCAGCGGGCAGGCTTCCCGTCCAGTTTCGGGATGGCTGTCTTCCTGCCGGTCCCATAGGACAGGAACCTTCCTGTCGCCTCCGGGTCTCCCATGGTGGCGGACAGACCGATCCGCCGGGGATTGACCCCGGCCAGCCGGCCCAGCCGCTCGATCAGACACAGTGTCTGCCCTCCCCGGTCACCCCGGAGCAGCGAATGGACCTCGTCGATCACCACGAACCGCAGATCGTGAAAAAGCCTGGGGACAGCCGCGTGCTTATGGAGGAGCAGGGCCTCCAGAGATTCCGGCGTGATCTGCAGAATCCCAGACGGGCGCTTCATGAGCCGGTCCTTCTGGCTCTGGGCCACATCCCCATGCCAGTGCCAGACCGGGATATTCCCTTCCTCACAGAGTTCTGTCAGCCGCTCGAACTGATCATTAATCAGGGCCTTCAGTGGGCCGATATAGAGACAGCCCACCGAAGCGGGCGGATCCTCCGAGAAGAGGGTAAGAATGGGAAAGAAAGCCGCCTCCGTCTTCCCTGAAGCCGTGGAAGCTGTGAGCAGCAGATTGTCGTCTGAATGAAAGATCACGTCCGCCGCCGCCACCTGGACCGACCGGAGATCTTCCCACCGGTTCCGCCAGATGAAGTCCTGAACGAAGGGCGCGTACCGTTCGAAAGTGCTCATATGGTGAACTCCGCGAATTCTTCTGAAGTCTCCTGCCCCTCCACCTCGTTCTTCGCGAAAGTGAACTGGTCAGAACCCAGGAGCGACGAAACTTTCGTCTCCGGCTCCTGGCAAAGGATGTCCAGGACCTCGATGAAATCCCGGATAATCTCCCGAGGCGTGATGTGGGCATCCGCCCCTACCCGCTCGAACTCTACTTTCAGGAAGTCCACCCGATCCGCCTCCGTCAGCCGGGGCGGATAATCATATAGGACCCCGTGGATCTCGGTCAGCTTCTCCGTCAGGACCAGGAGCTCCTCCTGGGTCAGGGGCTTCAGCCGGATGATGGGGGCAAAAAGATCATGATGGTCGCCCGACGCCGTGAACCTTCCCTCCGCCAGCCGGGACCGCAGGGCTTCATAGCTGAAGATCCCCCGCCGCTGGTCCTCCATGCACTGGGGCGTGGAGCACATGATGACCCCCATGTAACGGGATCTCCCCTGCATGGCGTCGTTATACATGGTCAGGAGCTTCTCATAATTATTCTGCCTGGTGATCGCGTTCGGGATCTTATAGATGTTCACCAGCTCATCCACCAGGACCAGGAGCCCCGCGTAGCCCGCCTGCCTGAGGAAGCAGGCGAAGAGCTTCAGATAGTCATACCAGTCGTCATCGGTGATGCAGATATTGACCCCCAGATCCCGGCGGGCGTCGGTCTTCGTGTTATATTCACCCCGGAACCATTTCACAACCTTCGCCTTCGTCTCCTCGTCCCCGTCCACATAGGACCGGTAATAAAGCGTCAGGAGCCGGGCGAAATCAAAGCCGTGGACCAGTTCATTCAGCGCCGAGACCACCTCCTGGATCTTCTTCTCCGCCGCCAGGGTCAGGCCAGGGTCCCCGAAGGAAAGGCCTGTCTCCGCCATGGCCGCCTGCTGGACGCCGCTGATCCACCGGTCCAGGATCAGGGTCAGCGCGCCCCCCTCCGGCCGGGTCTGGGTCGACATATTCCGGATCAGCTCCCGATAGGTAGCCAGCCCCTGGCCACGGGTCCCCGCCAGCCGCCGTTCCGGCGACAGGTCCGCGTCCACTACCACGAAACGCCTGGCCATCACATAGTTCCGGATGGTCTGGAGGAGGAAGCTCTTCCCGCTCCCGTAATTCCCCACGATGAAGCGGAAGGAGGCCCCGCCGTCCGCCACGATGTCCACATCCCGGAGCAGGGCGTCGATCTCCTGCTTCCGGCCGACCGTGACATAGGGCAGCCCCGTCCGGGGCACCACCCCGCCCTTCAGTGAATTGATCAGCGCCTGCGCGATCCTCTTCGGTATCCTCATGCTTCCTCCGCTCCCATCCTTTCTGACAGCTCTTCTCTGTAATCCTCAATCACCGCGCCGCCGTCCAGCACGATGTCTCCGAACAGGTCGAACAGCGCCTCGTTAATACTGTCCTCCAGGACCTCCGGCAGCAGGCCCCGGCCATGGACCCAGCCCGTATCCCCGCCTTTCAGAAGACAAAGGAGATACCGCCGCTCATCCTCTCCCAGGCAGACGGCCGGGTCCCCGCCGGCCGCCCGCTCCGCCTCCGTCCGGCCGGCTTCCGGACCCCCGGGCCCGGCGGCAGGGGACCCCATCCCCTCCGCCGGGCCGTCCGAAGGCCCCGCTGCCCGATCTGCCCGGACAGCTTCCTGGTCCTTCGCCGGTCCTTCCCAGGCCTCTTCTTCCGTGATCAGCCGCCCCATGGTATAGTCGGCGTCTGCCCGGATGCCGTTCACCCGGCTCAGGTCCAGATGGAACCTTCTGGCCTCCTGACGCGCTTCCTCCAGGACCGCCGCCCGGACCTCCTCCCGGATGGCCTTCTCCAGCCACTGGGGAACCGGGGGAGCCAGAATCCGCTGACCGAACCCGGTCTCCTCCCGTATGGCCGCGTCCACGGCCTTCAGGAGCTTCCCCAGCTTCCCCCGCTTCGAAGACGAGGGAAAGAAAGCGGTCAGGAGGCACTGGTTCCCGGACAGGCGGTAGGTCCGGCGCGGTCCCAGCGCCACGACCCGATCCGCCGGCTCCTTCGGAGAAAAGTAAAAGACCGCCCCCTGGAAAAGTTCCACCGCCGTCTGACGCTCAGACCCGAAGTACTGGTAGACCCATGAATGGGAGGTCCTGGTCCGGTAGTGCTCCTCCACCCGCCGGAGAACCTGTACCGCCGCCCTGTCGAACAGGGCGCCCTTCTCCTGATACAGGGAGGACCGCTCCAGCTTATAGGTGGAGAGCCGCTTCACCGCCTGGATCACCGCCTGGTCCTCCCTGTCACGCAGCCCGATCATGACCTCGTAATCACGGTCCTGCTTCAGAAGGGGGAGGTCCCGGACCTCCTCCCTTCCCTCCAGGCCATAATAGACTGCGAAATCCACGATCCACCGGTCCAGAGAATGGGTCAGGGCCCGGTTCATCTTCCCGTATCGTTCCCGGAAGCCGGTCAGCTTCAGAAAGCCGTCCTCCGGTCCCTCGCAGCCGATCAGGTTCAGGAGCTCATAGATATAGAGATAGGCATAGGTGGAAGAAAATTCCGCGGCGGCTCCCCGCCGGACCTGGCCGCGCCAGGTGAAATAGCCCCGGAGCTCCGCGTCGCTCAGGGACTGGTAGGTGGGATAGAAATAGATCCCCGGCCGGGTCCAGGGAAAATCGTCCACATAGTCCGCCATGATTCTGGCTTGTTTGATGAAGGTGAGGGCCCAGCTCTCCCCGGAACTGATCCCCCAGTTCTCCATAGACCGGATCAGCGTGATCTCTTTCGGGGCTCTCCTGGACCGGTCCCTGCCGGCGCCTGTCTCCCCGCCGGTCTCCCGGCCGGCGGGCCTGGGGGCTATGCTCTCTCCATGATAAATCTTCTCCATGACCCGCTCCCCCTCATAAATATCATATAACATCAGGGGTCAGAAAGCAACGCATTTACGAACATTCGTTCTTAATGAACCCATGATTCTGGACCACCCATGACGAAGGCGTCCGGGCCTTCCTCCCTTCATTCATTTACAGAACGTTCCCGCGCTCCGCCAGCCGCCTTCTCCTGACCAGGCCTGCTTCTGCCCGGATATCGTCCGGCCGGGTCCAGCAGCAGCCGCCCAGAATCGTGGCGCCCGCGTCCAGCCACGCCTGGATCCGGTCCTGGAAGCAGAGACCGTCCTCGGGCGGAAGCAGGATCTTTTTCCGCTTGTCATAGAGTTCTCCGCTGTTCGGATAGGCACAGACCGGCAGGTCTGTGTTCTCCCGGAATCCCCGGATAACGGCGGCCGCGAGGGCAGGCATCACACAGTTGACGCAGACCGTTTTCAGGTCCGTCCCGTCCGAGATTTCCCGCTCGTTACGGAAGCTGAAACTGATCCAGTAGTCACAGGCCAGGTCCTCCAGCAGATCAGCGCAGACTTCCGCCTCGTCCAGCCGGGGGATGGTCTCCACGGCGAAGAACTCCGCGCCTGCCTCCTTCAGGATCTGCATCCTGCGAAGGTGAAAGGCCCGGTACTGGGACCTTTTCAGTCTGTAATCCCCGGTATATTCGCTGCCGTTCGCGAGGAAGGCCCCATAGGGGCCGATATCGCCCGCGGCCAGGGGAAGGGAACGGACGTCAGGGCTGCCTTTGTCCGCCCCCCTTTCTTCCAGGAACCTTCGGCGGGCCGAGAAGACCAGCGCCATGGACCGGGCCAGCAGGGCCTCCGCCTCCGCTTCTGTCCACCCCGCCCGCAGGAAGCCCGGGACAGAGGCCTGGTAGCTGGCGCCGGTCACGATATCCGCGCCGGCCCTCATATAATCCAGATGCACCGCCTGGATGGCGCCGGGGTCGTCCCGAAGGAGCCGGGCGCTCCAGAGGTCATCGTTCAGGTCATAGCCCCGGCGCTGAAGCTCCGTCCCCATAGCCCCGTCCAGGACCAGCTGGTGACGGGCATTATACAAGTCGTCGAATCTTCCCATACAGCGTTCCTCCCCGTGAACGAAGGGCGATCAGGTCTGGATTATATTGTCTGGACCCCTGCCTGCAGGATCATGCCCTGGGCGATCAGAAACTGGGCCAGGACATAGGTCTCCATGACGCCTCGTTCTCCCCGCTTCAGAAAGAGCTGGAAGGCCAGGATGGTATCTGACAGGACGAAAAGGACCGAGCCCAGGAAACTGGCGAAGAAAGCGTCCGGCCGCGCCGCCCCGAACCGGGCGGAAGCGGTCACGCTCATGGCGATGAGGACCCCCATATAAGCGAAGACCGGGCCCTTCATCGTCCGGTCCAGATGGGGCAGAAGCCGCCGCAGGACCAGAAAACCATAGACCGCGTAAACGCCCAGGACCAGGAGACCGGGAAAGACCAGGCTCTCCCACCGGGCGCTCTCCAGGCACATCCCGGCGATGTAGAACAGATGACCCGTCAGGAAAGCCCCAAGCCCCGCCGTCACATGTTTATCCCCGATCAGCAGGGTGTCCCCCGCGAAGCCGCAGAGAATGCCCGCCGCCATCAGCCAGGGAACGGGCGACCGGAGGCCAGACGGCCCCGCCGCCATCCGCCAGCCGGAAAGAAGATAGACGGCCAGAAGGGGCATCAGGAAGGGCTTGAAGAACCGGTTTCCTGTCTTCCGCCAGATATTTCGGATGTCCAGGCAGGCGAAGGTCCCATAGAGGACCAGGGCCAGGATTCGGACCAGGGTCAAGGGATTCACCATCTCATTGCCTCCTGACTTTCTCATAATAACGAAGGAAAAGATATTTCAGCGGAATGTCTTCGCCAACCGTTGCAGAAGGATTCCGTCACGGGTAAGATAGAAACATCATTTGTAAAAGGAGAATGAGCATCATGAAAGATCTACGTTCAGAAAATGACACAGTCGACCTCCAGACCCGGCCGGACCCCCTTCCGGCCGCGGAGAAAACGGCCAGGCCCCGGGCCCTCCTGCCCATCCTGGTCTTTCTGATCCTCTACCTGGGCGGCGGCATCTACTTCTCCTGGATCCGCCCCGTGAAACAGGGCTTGGGCTTCTACGTCATGTCGGTCGTCGTCGCCTTCGGCCTGGCCCTGATCGTGGCCTTCCTTCAGAACCCGGGCCTCTCCTTCGACGAGAAGATCCACCTGTGCGCGAAGGGCATCGGGGATGACAACATCACCATCATGCTGTTCATCTTCCTGATCGCCGGCGCCTTCAGCGGCATCGCCAGTCAGGCGGGCGGCGTGACCTCCACCGCCAACCTGCTCCTGAACATCATTCCCGGCAGGCTGGCCATCCCTGGCCTCTTCATCATCGCCAGCCTGATCTCCATGGCCATGGGCACCAGCGTCGGCACCATCTCTGTCATCGTTCCCATCGCCGCCTCCCTGGCCAGGACGGCGGATTTCCCCCTGGCCCTCTGCGTCGGCGCTGTCGTGGGCGGGGCCATGTTCGGGGACAACCTTTCCTTCATTTCTGACACCACCATTGCCGCTACCCGGACCCAGGGCGTGGAGATGAAGGACAAGTTCCGGGTCAACTTCCGAATCGCCCTGCCCGCTGCCCTTCTGACCATCGCTATCCTCACGGTCATCGCCTTCCGGACCGGCGGCGCTTCCATGGGAACCTACCCCTTCAAGCTGACCCTGGCCATCCCCTACTTCATCGTTCTGGTCCTGGCCCTGCTGGGCATCAACGTCTTCCTCGTCCTGGGAGCAGGCATCCTTCTTTTTCTGGCCGCCGGGGCCCTTTCCGGCAGCCTGACCCTGACAACCGCCTTCACGTCCATGGGGGAAGGGACTCAGGGCATGTTCGAAACCATGATCGTCACCATCCTGGTAGCCTCCGTCAGCGCCCTGATGGAAGAATATGGAGGCTTCGAGGCCATCCTGGCCTTCATCCGCGCCCACTTCCGCGGCCGGCGGGGAGGGATGCTGGGCATTGCCTTCCTGACCTCTTTCATGGACATCGCCACGGCCAACAACACCGTCGCCATCGTGGTGGCGGCCCCCATCGCCCGGACCATCAGCCAGGAATACGGCATCGAACCGAAGAAGACCGCCTCTCTCCTGGACACCTGCTCCTGCATCTTCCAGGGCATCATCCCCTATGGGGCCCAGCTCCTGATCGCGGCCTCCATCGCCCGAATCCCCAGCATCACGATCATCCCCTATCTTTTCTATCCATACCTGCTCCTGGCCTGCGTCCTGGTCTTCATCGCCCTGGAGAAAGAGGACTGAGAACATACAGCCGCCGGGCAGGCTCACTCCCCCTCATCCCAGGGCCACGTCCAGGATCATCATGAGGATGAAGCCCAGGGTGAAGGCCACCGTAGCCTTATTCGAGTGGTGACCCTGGGACATCTCCGGGATCAGTTCCTCCACCACCACGTACATCATGGCGCCGGCGGCGAAGCTGAGCAGATAAGGCATCCAGGGGACCAGGTGCTCCGCCAGCAGGAGGGTCAGGACCGCCCCCAGGGGCTCCACCGCCCCGGACAGGACCCCGGACAGAAATGCCCGGCCGCGGGACTTTCCTTCCGCGGCCAGAGGCAGGGCCACGATGGCGCCCTCCGGAAAGTTCTGGATGGCGATGCCGACAGCCAGGGCCAGGGCCCCGCTGACCGGAATCCCGGCGGTCAGGCTGCCGGCGTAGACCACCCCCACCGCCATGCCCTCCGGCAGATTATGGAGAGCCACCGCCAGGACCATCATGGTATACCTTCCCGCGCCAGAGGCCACGCCCTCCGGCTCATCACTGAACCTGTGAAGGTGGGGGATCAGCCCGTCGAGAACCAATAAGAAGAAGGTCCCCAGAGCGAAGCCCAGGGAAGCGGGCAGGAAAGCCAGCCTGCCCAGCCCCTGGCTCTCGTCCATAGCCGGGATCAAAAGGCTCCAGACCGAGGCCGCCACCATGACCCCCGCCGCGAACCCGGTTAATAACTTCTCGAGAATCGCGTTCATCTGCCCCTTCATGAGGAAGACGCAGGCCGCCCCCGCGCAGGTTCCGGCAAAGGGGATCAATATCCCCCGTATGATTTCACCCATCCTAAGCTCCTCTTCTCCGCGGTATTCCCACCTCACGACCTATTTCACACCCGCCTGCTCACAGAGGCCCAGCAGGCAGCATTCTTCACAGTGGGGGCTCCTGGCCAGACAGCAGTTCCGGCCGTGAAAGATGATGCAGTGGTGGGCCTCCACCCACCGGTCCTTCGGCAGCTTCCGCATGAGCTGCTCCTCCGTCTTCAGCACGTCCTCCGCCTTCGCCAGGCCGATCCGGTTCGCCACGCGGAAGACGTGGGTATCCACCGCGATCCGGGGCACCTGGAAGCCGTCCGCCAGAACGACGTTCGCCGTTTTTCTGCCCACCCCGGGCAGAGAAACCAGGGCTTCATAGTCGCCGGGCACCTCGCCGCCAAACCGATCACAAAGCTCCCTGGCCATCTTCACTACGTTTTTCGACTTGTTCCGGTAGAGACCGATGCTCCGGATATAAGGGGCCACCTCCTCCGGCTCGGCCTTCGCCAGGCTTGCCGCGTCCGGATAGGCCGCGTAAAGGGCCGGCGCCACCATGTTCACCCTCTTATCCGTGGTCTGGGCGGACAGCATGGTGGAGACCAGAAGCTGAAACACATCCTCATGGTCCAGGGCGCAGCGGGCGTCCGGGTAGGCCGCCCGCAGCAGGTCCAGCACCTTCACCGCGTCATTTTTCGTCATCCTCACATCCTCCTTCCGGCGTCATCCCTTTATTATACGCCCGGATCCGCCGGCTGACCAGCCGTTCACGCGGGGACAGACCGCCCGCCGGGCAGGCTTTGTCCACGCCTGGCCCTCCCCGCGCCCGCCTTGACAAAGCTTCCCTCCCTTTCTATACTGAATTGGTGAATTATGTCATACAGTGGGAGGAGGAATAAGGATGCCATCGATTAATGAGCTGTTAGAAGGCTCTGTCTCCTCCCGGCAGCCTCTTTTCTCTGACCTTTTTTCCAAGCTCCAGCGGGACATCCTGACCGGGCGGCTGACGCCCGGCCAGAAGCTGACAGAGCAGAAGATCAGCGACGAATATGAGGTAAGCCGGACCCCGGTCCGGGAATGCCTGCGGCAGCTGGAGGCCGACGGTCTGGTGGAGAACATCCCCAACCGGGGAGCCTTCGTGGTCGGTCTGACCCGGGAGAACGTCCGGGACATCTTCCTGATTAAGAAATCAGCGGAGGTACAGGCCGTCCGATGGGCAGTGGAACGGATCACCGACCCGGAGCTGGAGCAGCTGGAGGAGGCTTTCAATTACATGGCCTTCTACACGAAGAAGGGCGACGTGGCCAAGATGATCAACATCAACCAGGCCTTCCACGCCATCATCTACCGGGCCACCCACAACCAGATCCTGGAGCGGCAGCTGGCCACCTACCAGACCTACATCCGCTACGCCCTGCCCGCCTCCTACTTCATCCCCGGCTATATGGACACCCTCCTGGAGGAACACCGGGCCATCTACAGCGCCTTTCTGACAAAGGACCCCTCCGCGGGCGAGCAGGCCACGCGGACCCACCTGGAGCGCGCCTACGTCCGCCACTACGGGCCGAGCCTGTGAACGACCGCGGCAAACGGCCCGACCATAAGGAGCGAAAGACTATGACAGCGAAAAAAAGAAAAAAATCAACGGTCTTCCTCGACATCCTGATCGTCATCCTCCTGATCATCATCGGTGTCTGCGCCTTCAACATCGGGAAGATCCTCTACCGCTACTATGTGGGAACGAAACAATATCACGAGGTGGCCAAGGTAGCGAAAAAGGAGACCGCCGAAGATAAGATCGACTGGAAGGCCCTGAAGGCCAAGTACCCAGACATCCAGGCCTGGCTCTACCAGAAGGATACGGTCATCAACTATCCCGTGGTCCAGGGAAAGGACAATTCCTATTACCTCTACCGGATGATCAACGGCAAGTATAACGTGAAGGGCACCCTCTTCATCGACTACCGGGTTCAGCGCCCCTTCCAGGACTTCCTGACCGTGATCTACGGTCACCGAATGAAGGATAAGAGCATGTTCTGGACCATCGCCGACTACCGGGACAAGCCGGAATACTACAAGCAGCACCCCACCATGGACCTGTCCACCCCGACCCAGAACTATACCCTCCAGATCTTCGCCGCCTGCACCATCCCGGCCAATTCCGCCCGATATGAGTTCGACTTCCCCGAGGAGAAGGATAAGGCCTTCTACCTGAAATGGATCCGGGAGAACAGCCAGCTGGAGACCGACATTCAGGTCACCACCAGCGATAAGATCGTCATGCTGAGCACCTGCACCTACGAGTATGACAACGCCCGGGCCGTGGTCTTCGGCAAACTGGTCCCGAAGAAATAGGAAAGCGGCAAATAGGCGCCCCCAGCGCAGCGCCCGCCGCCTTCCCCGCCCCGGCACTTCCCAATAAACGCGAAGAAGCTGGCAGACCGCCTGGTCTGTCAGCTTCTTTACATTCAGATTATCGATCGGACCGTCCCTAGGCTTCCGCCCCCGACCGGCGCAGGACCTCGGTCACATCGAAGGTCATCCCCTGATCTCCGGCGTCGACAGTCACCCGGCAGTCGTCATGAACGTCGCCCCGGATCAGCATCTCCGCCAGCTGGTTTTCCACGTTCCGCTGGATGAACCGCTTCACAGGACGAGCGCCGTAGCTGGGATCGTAGGCCCGGTCAGCGATGAACTTCACCCCGGCGTCTGTCAGATCCAGACTGATCCTCCGCTCCTTCAGCCGCTCCTCCAGATCCTTCATATTCATCCGGATGATCTGAGCGATCTGGTCCTCCGTCAGCGGGCTGAAGACCACGATGTCATCAACCCGGTTCAGGAACTCGGGCCGGAAGAAGCTGTGAAGCTTCTGGCGGACCCTTTCCTTCACGTCGGGATCGATGGTCCCGTCCTGGTTGATATTGGCGATCAGCTCGTCGCTCCCGATGTTGGAGGTCATGATGATGATCGTATTCTTAAAGTCCACGGTCCGGCCCTGGTTGTCGGTCAGACGGCCGTCGTCCAGAAGCTGGAGGAGGATATTGAAGACATCCGGGTGGGCCTTCTCAATCTCATCGAACAGGATGACGCTGTAGGGCCGGCGGCGGACCGCCTCGGTCAGCTGACCGCCCTCATCGTAGCCCACGTACCCCGGAGGCGCCCCCACCAGCCGGGAGACGGAATGCTTCTCCATGTACTCGGACATGTCGATCCGGATCAGGTTCTTCTCGGTGTCGAACAGGGCTTCGGACAGTGCCTTGGCCAGCTCCGTCTTCCCGACACCGGTGGGGCCCATGAAGATGAAGGACCCGATGGGCCGGTTCTCATCCTTCAGGCCTGCCCGCGCGCGGAGAATGGCCTTCGAGACATCCTCCACGCCCTCATCCTGACCGATGACCCGCTTATGCAGGATCTCCGGCAGCTTCAGCAGCTTGTCCCGCTCAGTCTCCACCAGCTTGGACACAGGAATGCCGGTCCACTGAGAAACCACATCCGCGATCTCTTCCTCGTCCACAACCTCCCGAAGGAGCTTCTGCTCTTCCGATTCCTTCGCTTCCTGCTGCTCCTGGGCCAGCTTCTTCTCCAGGGCCGGAATGGTCCCGTACTGGAGCCTGGCCACAGCTTCCAGGTCGTACTTCCGCTGGGCCTCCTCCATCTGCCGACGGGCCTCTTCAATTTCCTGCTTGGTCTCCTTACTCTTCGAGATGACGGACTTCTCACGCTCCCACTGGGCGCGCATCTTCTTATCCTCATCCTTCAGCTGGGCCAGTTCCTTCTCCAGGTCCTGCAGCCGGGCCTTCGAATTCTCATCCGTCTCCTTCGACAGGGCCTGTTTCTCAATCTCCAGCTGCATGATCTTCCGAGAGGTCTCATCCAGCTCCGCCGGCATGCTGTCGATCTCCGTACGGATCTTCGCCGCGGCCTCGTCCATCAGGTCGATGGCCTTATCCGGCAGAAAACGGTCGCTGATATAGCGGTCGGACAGGGTGGCGCAGGCGATCAGCGCGTTATCGGTGATCCTGACGCCGTGATGGATCTCGAACCGCTCCTTCAGGCCCCGCAGAATGGAAATGGTATCCTCCACAGTAGGCTGGTCCACGAAGACCTTCTGGAACCGCCGCTCCAGGGCGGCGTCCTTCTCCATATATTTCCGGTACTCATCCAGCGTGGTCGCGCCGATACAGTGAAGCTCTCCCCTGGCCAGCTTGGGTTTCAGCAGATTGCCGGCGTCCATAGACCCTTCCGTCTTGCCAGCGCCGACGATGTTGTGGATTTCATCGATGAACAGGATGATCCTGCCCTCAGACTTCTCCACTTCGTTCAGAACGGCCTTCAGCCTTTCCTCGAACTCACCCCTGAACTTGGCGCCCGCGATCAGGGACCCCATGTCCAGGGCGAAGATGGTCTTATCCTTCAGTCCTTCCGGCACATCCCCGTTCAGGATCCGCTGGGCCAGTCCTTCGACCACGGCCGTCTTGCCGACGCCGGGCTCCCCGATCAGTACCGGGTTGTTCTTCGTCCTCCGGGACAGGATCTGGATGGTGTGGCGGATCTCCTTATCCCTGCCGATCACCGGGTCCAGCTTCCCCTCCCTGGCCATGTCCACCAGGTCCCGCCCATACTTCTTCAGGGCGTCATAGCTGTCCTCCGGATCCTGGCTGGTGACCCGCTGGTTGCCCCGGACCTTCGACAGCTCCGCCAGGAAGGCGTCTCTGCTGATCCCATACTTCTGGAAGAGCTTCTGAGACACTGTGCCGCGCTCCGCCAGGAGGGCCAGGTACAGGTGCTCCACGCTCACGTACTCATCCTTCATCTTCCCCGCCAGCGATTCCGCCTCAGTGAAGATGTGGTTGGCCCTGCGGGACAGATAGACGTTCGCGGCTCCGCCGGAAACCTTCGGATACCGGTCCAGTTCCTGGTCCAGATCCCGCTCGATCTGATCAGGATCCTTCCCCATATTCTTCAGAAGCTTCCGGATCAGCCCATCCTTCTGACGAACCAGGGCCAGATGCAGGTGCTCGGCCTCGATCTCCTGATGTCCCTTCTCCAGTGCGATGTTCTGACAGTCCATGACCGCCTGCTGGGCATTCGTCGTATACTTCTCGATGTTCATATATATTCACCCCCTATCAGGTATACCCCTTAAGAGGAGCCCGCGCGCATCCTCATGCTGCCCGGGCCCCGCTCTCATGTTTATAGTATACCCGGGAAATGAGAATGTAAAGAAAAAAATTAGCACTCTTTCAGATAGAGTGCTAATAATTTCGCTTTGGGAACAAAGGCGGCCCGGCAGGCGGTCTGACCTTCTCAGACCGCCGTCCCCTCTATTTCGACCTGGCAGGAGGCCATGGTGGCCAGCGCGGCCTGATGGGCGGCCGGGGTCACCCCGG
>CACZTH010000115.1 GCA_902784035.1 uncultured Eubacteriales bacterium | reverse complement strand
GGATTTCAGCCGCTCCGCGGAGGAGCTGGAGCGGATGATCCGGGCCTTCGATCCCTGGCCCGGCGCTTTCGTGCCCGGGAAGAAGGGGCCCCTGAAGGTCTGGAAGGCGGAGGTCCTGCCTTCCGCCGGCGGTGATCTGGTTCCCGGCACCGTGTCGGCCAGCGGACCGGCAGGCATCGATGTGGCCTGCGGGTCCGGGATTCTCCGAATCATCGAGCTCCAGGCGCCGGGAAAGAAAAGGCTTTCCGCCGCCGACTATCTGCGGGGGCGCGCTGTGGCGAAAGGAGAGGAATTTGGCATCTGACATGCAGAAGAAGCTGAAGCTGGACCGGGAGAGCATCATCCAGCGCATCCGCGATACTCTGAAAGACCCGCTTTTCGCCCGGCCGGGCAGGCTGAACCTGATGCTGGACCTGAAGCTCCGGGAAGACCTGATGAAGGACCGGACAGTCGTCTTCTCCTTCTCCCCGAAAGAATGGGCCCTGAACAACTATAATGGTGTCCACGGCGGGATCATCGCCAGCGTGTTCGATACGGGGATGGGCCTTTCCGCCCATGCAGCTTGCGGGAAATTCGTGACCACCACAGACCTGACGGTGGACTATCTGAAACCCATGATCGGGAAGCGGTTCACGCTTTCTGTGGAATATACCCATGTGGGCAGGAAGCTGATCTCTGAGTGCGGCAAGATCACTGACGATGAGACGGGTGATCTCTGCGCGGTCTGTATGGCTTCCTTCATGATCATCGAGAAACTTCCGCCCGGCCTGCAGAACTGACCTGTTTTCACAGAGCCCACATGTTTCTGTGCTATCATGAAACAGATTTGAATGCGGACAATGAAGGAGGGCATTATGTACCCATATTTCTATGGCTTTGATCCCACGGTCATCCTGCTGATCCCGGCCATGATTCTGGCTTTTGTCGCCCAGGGCCAGGTTCAGCGGAACTTCAGAAGGTATTCACAGGTCCGGGCGGCAAGCGGGCTGACCGGGGCGCAGGCGGCCCGGCGGATGCTGGACGCGAATGGCCTGCAGAACGTGCAGATCGTTCCCATCTCCGGCCAGCTGACCGACCATTATGATCCCCGGAACCGGACTGTCAGCCTGTCCCAGGGCGTTTATGACAGCAGCAGCGTCAGCGCGGTCAGCGTCGCCTGCCATGAATGCGGGCACGCTGTGCAGCATGCCCGGAACTACGCGCCCCTGACCATCCGGAACAGCATCGTCCCGGTGGTCAACTTCGCCAGCAGCATTTCCTGGATTCTGATCATGGTGGGTCTGATGATGATCTTCGCGGGCAGCGCCCAATCCACATCGACCCTCGGGAACACCATTTTCAACGCGGGTGTCCTCTGCTTCGTGGCTGTGGTTCTATTCCATCTCATCACCCTGCCGGTGGAGTTTAACGCCAGCCGGCGTGGACTGGAGAGCATCCGGGAGATGGGTTTCGTTTCCCCGGATGAGTATGGCGGCGCCCGAGCGGTTCTCCGCGCGGCGGCCATGACCTATGTCGCGGCCCTCGCCATGGCGGCGGCCAATCTGCTTCGGATCCTGGCGATCCGGGGGAGACGGGACTGATGGACCAGGACCGGAGGACTGCTTATGAGGCCCTGCTCCGGATCTGCGGAGACGGCGCCTATTCCAACATCGAGCTGAACAGGCAGATCACCGGGCGGAAGCCGGAGAATCCCGCGTTCGTCCGAGAGCTTACATATGGCGTCCTGAAGACGGCGCGGTCGCTGGACTATTATCTGGCTCAGCTTATCCAGCGGAACTTCAGTCGGCTGAAGCTCCCGGTCCTGACCATCCTCAGGATGGGACTGTATCAGTTTCTGTATATGGACGCTGTGCCTGACTATGCCGCGGTCAACGAACAGGTGCGGCTTGCCAGGGCGTTCTGCCGGGGGCAGGCCGGGTTCGTAAACGGGGTGCTCCGGAATTTTTTGCGGACGAAGGACGCCCTGAGGGCGCCCGGCAGTACGGGAAGCCCGGCTGAGAGGCTGGCTGACCGCTATTCCTTCGATCCCTGGATCTCCCAGCTCTGGCTGGATATGTTCGGGGAAGAAGAGGCCGCCTCCCTTATGGAGGCTTCCAACCGGTCACCGGAGCTTTGTGTCCGGGTGAATGAACTGAAGACCAGCCGGGAAGAGCTGGCTTCCGCCCTTACTGAGCGGGGCTTCCTGTGCGAGGCGTCCGCGGTCAGTCCCCATGTCCTGAAGGTGAGGGGGAGCCGTCTTCTGGAGCAGGATCTGTTCCGGACAGGCGCCTTCATGGTGCAGGACGAGGCGTCTGCGGCGGCGGTGGATGCCCTGGACGTTCAGCCGGGCGACCGGGTCCTGGATGTCTGCGCCGCCCCCGGCGGGAAGTCACTGGCGGCTGCCATCCTGGCCGGGGACCGGTGCCTGGTGTCCGCCTTTGATATCCACCCCCATAAGCTTCCGCTGATTGAAAGAGAGGCGGCCAGACTGGGGGTGACCTCGCTCCGGACCGGGGTCCGGGACGCGTCCGCGCCGGGAAGCGCGCCCGGAGAATTACAGGACCGGATCATCTGCGATGTGCCCTGCTCAGGGCTGGGGGTGGTCCGCCGCAAGCCGGAGATTAAATATAAAAAGATCCCCGATCAGGGAGAAGCGCTGGCTGAATTGCAGTATACTATTCTCAGAGAGACCCAGGCATTCCTGAAACCGGGAGGCAGGCTCCTATACAGTACCTGCACCATTAATTCCGCGGAGAACCAGGACCTGGTCCGGCGGTTTTTGTCGGAATCCCCGGCTTTCCGGGCTGTTTCAGAGCGCCAGTTTCTGCCAGACAGAGACGGGACCGACGGATTTTATTATTGCATTTTAGAGAAACACTGAACAGGAGTTATTGGATATATGGAAGTCGGTTTCCGAACGAACACGGGCCGTCTCCGCCAGAAGAATGAGGACGCGGTTGGGTTTCTGCTCAGGGACCGGGTTTTCATCGTAGCGGACGGCGTCGGGGGGAACAATTCCGGCGAGGTGGCCAGCAGAACCGCTGTGGATGGGGTCGTCCAATTCGTCGAGCGCCATCCCATGGAGAACCTTCAGTCCCCGGAGCTTATTCAGGGCTATTTCGGCATGTGCCTGGCGGAGATCAACCGGAAGGTCAGGGCCTTCTCCAGGCGAAACGAGAATTACCGGGGGATGGCCACTACGATCGTCATCGCCTATCTCTCGGCGGGGGCCCTCTATGTGATGAATGTGGGGGACAGCCGTGCCTATATCTTCCGGGACGGAGTCCTGAAGCAGATCACAGAAGATCATACTTATGTCAATACACTTCTGAAGGCGGGACTCATCACGCCGGAGGAAGCGGAGAACCATCAGAACCGGAACATGATCACCCGGGCCATCGGGGCGGATCCGGAGGTGACAGCGGACTATTTCAGCTGCCAGGTCCTGCCGGGGGACATCATCATGATGTGCACAGACGGCCTGTACGGGGAAGTGGAAGAAGACCGGCTGGCTGGGGTCCTGGGATCCGGCCAGTCCATGGACGCCTGCAGCGGGGCCCTGACAGACATGGCCAACCGCCGGGGCGGGTTTGACAACATCACGGTCATTTGCATGAAGATCACGGAGGATGATATCCATGAGTAGATTACTGCTGGGAAGATATGAGCTGATCGAGAAGATCGGCGAAGGCGGCATGGCGGTCGTCTATAAGGCGATGGATCGACTTCTGAACCGGTATGTAGCCGTGAAGATCCTCCGCCCGGAGTTCACGAAGGACGTGCAGTTCGTTGAGAGCTTCCGGAAAGAGTCCCAGGCGGCGGCGGGCCTTCAGCATCCCAACATCATCGGGGTCTTCGACGTAGGCCGGGAGGGAAACATCCACTTCATCGTCATGGAACTGGTGGATGGGATCCCGCTGAGCGCCTACATCCGCCAGTACGCGCCGATGGACTACCGGGACGTGGTCCGGATCACCAAGCAGGTCGCCTCTGCCCTGAGTGTTGCCCATGCCCATAACATCATTCACCGGGACATCAAGCCGCATAACATCATGCTGACCCGGGACGGGACCGCCAAGCTGGGAGATTTCGGCATCGCGAAGGCGATCAGTGACGCGACCCTGACAGAGAGCAGTAAAGTCATCGGTTCTGTCCATTATTTCTCGCCGGAGCAGGCGAGGGGCGCGTATGTGGATGAACGGTCTGACATTTACTCCCTTGGCATCATCATGTTCGAGATGCTGACGGGGAAGGTTCCCTTCGACGGAGAGAACCCGGTTCAGGTCGCCCTGATGCATATCAATAACGAGGTGCCCAGGCCATCCAGTCTGGTGCCCAGCATTCCGCCGGCTTTAGACCACATCGTGGCGAAGGCGACGGATCGTTTCCAGTCCAATCGGTATAAGAGCGCAGATGAGCTCCTCCAGGATCTGGAGAGTGTGGAATTCGTGACCCGGATGGTCGGGTCCGGCGCTATGGGCGCGGATGATACGGACAGGAGATCCGGCGCCGATGATCAGGTGGATGAGCCCGCCTCCGCGCCGAAGAAGAAGGCGGCCGGGGCCAGGAAATCCGGGAAGAAGGATCCGAAGAAGAGGCGGAAGCGGATCATCGCGTTGGCGGCGGCAGCGGCGGTGGCGGCCGTCTGCCTGATCGCCTTTGGCGTGCATGCTATGAACGGCAGGGTGAAAGTGCCGGATGTGACCGGGATGAATTATGAATCCGCTGAGTCCAGATTGACGGCGGAAGGCTTCAAGGTCGTGAAGGGAGAGTCTGTCAACAGCACGAAGTACGAGAAGGGGAAGGTAGCCAAACAGGACCCGAAGGGGGGAACAAAGGCGAAGAAGGGGGACACGGTCACCATCCAGCTGAGCCGCGGGGCGGCG
>CACZTH010000114.1 GCA_902784035.1 uncultured Eubacteriales bacterium | reverse complement strand
GCCCGGGGGGCGCCGTCTCATCCGGAACGAAGGGTGGAATAAATAATAGAATATGCACGCGGCCGTTTCCAGCTCGTCAGTGTTTATCGCTGAAATTCTCGATGATGACGGCCCCGGCGTTCTCCATGGACCGGAATCCGTGTTTCTCATAGAAGGGCACGTTATTCCGGTCCTCCGGCATGCCTTCGATGTAGAGGTAAGATCTGTATTTCTCCTTCACGAGGTCCACGAGGCGCCCGGCGATGCCGAGGCCCTGGTATTCAGGATCCACCAGCACGTAATGAACGTAGGCGAGGAGCTCACTGTCATCCAGGACCCGCGCCAGCCCGACCAGCCGTTCCCCGTCCCAGGCGGTAAAGACCGTGTCCGAATGCATGAGAGCCCGGTGCAGCCGCTCCGGGTACTCGCCGGAGACCCAGTTTACCGACCGGAAAAGCCGTTCGGTCTGCTCCCTCGTGAAGCGTTTCTCTTCGGTATAGGTGATTTCCAGTTTTTTTCTCTTCACGTCTGTCTCCTCCTGCCTTCTCACATTTCCCAGAGATATTT
Source organism: uncultured Eubacteriales bacterium (assembly GCA_902784035.1). GTDB lineage: Bacteria > Bacillota > Clostridia > Peptostreptococcales > Anaerovoracaceae > Aminicella. Next base: position 15,782 of record CACZTH010000114.1, on the reverse strand, counting down.
CTTCATATCCACCCGTCCGTCAGCCTTCAGCTCGACGCCCTCGGCGCGGAGCAGCCCGGCCTGCTCCGTCCATCCCGGCACGAGCCTGCCCGCGTGGTTCACGACCCTGTGACATGGGAATTTCCCATAATACTCCGCCCGGCTCAGGATCCTCCCAACGAGCCTGGCGTTCTTCGGCCTCCCCACAAGCCGTGCCAGCTGCCCATACGTCGCGACCCGCCCCTCTGGAATTTCCTCCACCAGTGAAAGCACCTCGTAAGCCAGCTCGTCCGTCAGCACGCGCCCGACGCCTGTCCGCCGTTCCTTTCTCCCGAACTCCCGCAGGAAATCCTCTAATTCCATTCCGCGCCTCCGAACGCCTCCCTCTGCATTACGGGCACTGAGATCATTCTTCCTGGATACCACCGCCGGCGAACTGGGAATTGTAGAGGTCCGCGTAGAAACCGCCCTTCGCCAGCAGTTCCTCGTGGTTCCCCTGTTCCACGATGTCTCCGTGGTTCATGACCAGGATCCGGTCCGCGTTGCGGATCGTCGAAAGCCGATGAGCGATGATGAAGCTGGTCCGCCCCTGCATGAGCTTGTCCATGGCCGCCTGGATCCGCTCCTCGGTCCGGGTGTCCACGGAGGAAGTCGCCTCGTCCAGAATCAGGACCTTCCGGTCCGCCAGCATGGCCCGGGCGATGGTCAGGAGCTGTTTCTGGCCCTGGGAGACATTACTGGCCTCTTCATTCAGAACCATGTCATAGCCCCCGGGCAGGGTCCGGATGAAGTGGTCGGCGCTGGCCTCCTCCGCCGCGCGGACCACCTCTTCATCGGCGGCTTCCAGCCGGCCGTAGCGGATGTTCTCCCGGATGGTGCCGGAAAACAGCCAGGTGTCCTGGAGGACCATGGCGAAATTCTCCCGGAGCTGATGCCGGTCTAAGGTCCGAATGTCCCGCCCGTCCAGGAGGATTCCGCCGCTGTCCACATCATAGAAGCGCATAAGCAGCTTGACGATGGTGGTTTTCCCGGCGCCAGTGGGCCCGACGATAGCAATCTTCTGTCCGGGCGCCACCTGGCAGCTGAAGTCGTGGATGATGGTCTTCCCCGGGTCGTAGCCGAAACGGACGTGGTCGAAGGTGACCGCGCCGGCGGGCTGGAAGGACGGGTCCCGGACAGGGACGGCCGGGAAAGCCGGGGCCGCGGCGCCGGCGGCCGGCGCTGCCGGGGCAGTCCCTTCGGCGGACGCGGACCCAGCCTGCGTCTTCCCATCGGACGCGGACCCAGCAGACTTTGTCCTATCCCCTTCGATCAGATCCACAGGAGCGGTCTCCTCATCCTCCTCCAGGAAGGCGAAGATCCGCTCCGCCGCGGCCGTCATGGACTGAACCATGTTCAGGACCTGGGCGATCTGCTGGAGAGGCTGGGTCATGTTTTTCACGTACTGGACGAAGGCCTGGATGTCTCCGATCCCGATGACGCCCCGGATGGCCAGGAAGCCGCCCGCGATGGCGACGCCGGCGTAGCCCAGGTTGCCCACGAACATCATGACAGGCTGCATGATGCCGGCGATGAACTGGGACTTCCAGGCCGACTCGTACAGGACTCCGTTGGTCTGGTCGAACGCCTTCGTGATTCCCTGCTCCTTATTGAAGGCCTTAATGACCATCTGGCCGGCGAAATTCTCCTCCACCTGGCCATTGATATCACCCAGGGCGTTCTGCTGGGTCTTAAAGTACTTCTGGGAGAACTTCACGATGAATCCCAGGAGGCCCGCCGCGACGGGGAGGACCACGATGGCGATCAGGGTCATGAGCGGCGAGATGCTGAGCATCATGACGATGGACCCGATGATGGTCGCCAGAGACGTAATGATCATGGTCACGCTCTGGTTCAGGCCCATGCCCAGGGTGTCAACGTCGTTCGTGATCCGGGAGAGCACGTCGCCGAAGGGCCGGCTCTCGAAATATTTCATGGGCATCCGGTCGATCTTCTGAGAGATCTCCTTCCGCATCTTATACACCAGCTTCTGGGTGACCCCGGTCATGATCCATGACTGGATGAAGCTGAAGGCCGCGGAGACCAGATACAGGGCCAGCGTGAACAAAAGTATCCTGGCGATCGTTCCGAAATCGATGCCGCCCGTGCCGGCGATCTTCCGCATCAGGCCCTCGGCCAGCTCCGTGGTCGCCCGGCCCATGACCTTCGGCCCCGCCACCTGGAAGATGGTGGCCGCCGCGGCGAAGATCATGACGATGATTACCGCGATCTTATACGCGCCCATATAACGGAGGAGCTTGCCGAAGGACTTCCAGAAGTCTTTCGGTTTCTCGCCGGGGGCCATGCCCCGGCCGCCATGAGGCCCTCTGGCGGGCGCTCTGTACCTTCTTTGTTCCTGATTCTCAGCCATTACGCCAATCCCTCCAGTTCTTTCTCAGACAGCTGCGAGGCGGCGATCTGCCGGTACACCTCACAGGTTTTCATCAGCTCCTGGTGGGTTCCCCGGCCGACGATCCGCCCGTCGTCCAGGACCAGAATCTGCTCCGCGGTCAGAATGGTGCTGACCCGCTGGGCGACGATGATCTTTACCGTGTCCTTCTCCTTCTCGGCCAGCGCCTCCCGAAGGACAGCGTCGGTTTTCATGTCCAGGGCGGAGAAGCTGTCGTCGAAGACCAGGATCTTCGGGTCCTTCGCCAGGGCCCGGGCGATGGCCAGCCGCTGCTTCTGACCGCCGGAGACGTTGCTGCCGCCCTGGGCGATGAAGCGCTGATAGCCGTCTGGTCCCGCTTCGATGAACTCGGCCGCCTGGGCGGTTTCCGCCGCCTCCCGGACTGCCTCCTCGGAGGCGTCTTCCTTCCCGAACCGGATGTTGGAATCGATGGTGCCGGAGAAAAGGACGCCCTTCTGGGGGACGAATCCGATGGCCTGGCGGAGATCATGGAGCTTCAGGTCCCTGACGTCCACCCCGTCCACCCGGACGCTGCCGCCTGTCACATCATAGAATCGGGGCAGAAGGCTGACCAGGGTGCTCTTCCCTGACCCGGTGCTGCCGATAATGGCCGTCACCTCGCCGGGCCTGGCTGTGAAGTCGATGCCGGTCAGGACGTTCTCTTCTGCTCCGGGGTACCGGAAATCCACATGATCGAAGACCACGGTCCCCTTTCCTTCCGGAAGAGACCGGGCGTCCGCCTTCTCCTGAATGGAGGACCTGGTGGACAGAACCTCATGGATCCGGTCGGCGGCGATCCCGGCCCGGGGCAGCATGATGGACATGACCGTCACGATCAGGAAGGACATAATGACGATCATGGTATAGGTGATGAAGGCGGTCATGGCCCCCACCTGCAGGGTCCCCGCGTCGATCCGGTGGGCAGCCACCCAGGTGATGAGAACGATGATGGCATACATGATTATCTGCATGGAAGGCATCATGAAGGTCATGACCCGGTTGGTGAAGAGCTGGGTCCGCTTCAGTTCCAGGTTGGCCACGTCGAACCGCTCTTCCTCCGTCTTCTCCCGGCCGAAGGCCCGGATGACCTGGAGGCCGGTCAGGATCTCTCTGGAGACCCTGTTCAGGTTATCGACCAGGGTCTGCATGATCTTGAATTTCGGAAGGGCCAGCGCCATGAGGAGGCAGATCATGGCCACCACCGCCAGCACGCCCAGGGCGATGACCCAGCCCATGTGGGCACCGGTCTGTGCCACCTTCACGATGCCCCAGATGCCCAGGACCGGGGCGTAAAGCACCATCCGGAGGAGCATGGTAGAAACCATCTGAACCTGCTGGACGTCGTTCGTTGCCCGGGTGATCAGGGAAGACGTGGAGAACTGATCCATCTCCGCGTTGGAAAAGCTCATGACGTTAGCGAAAAGCCTGCTCCGGAGATCCCGGCCGATCCCGGCGCCCACCCGGGCCGCGAGGTAGGAGACCACAGAGGCGGCCAGGAGGAGGACAAGCGCCATGAGGGCCATCTTCCCTCCGCAGGACCAGAGGTAAGCCTTCTGAATCTTCTCCAGATCCATGCCCGCCTTCTCATCGCAGTCCGCGGCGTAAGCGATCCCCATGGCCTTCAGGGTGGAATCCCCCACCTTCTTCAGGATGGTGTTCGTCTGCTTCTTCGACTGAGCGACAGCGTCCTGGTCCATGGCGCCGGACTCGATGAGACTGGCCATGATCGGCCGCATGTCCACATAGGTCCGGGTCTTCCCCTTCTCATCTTTAGCGCGGAAGGAACGGACTTCGACGCCCAGCGCCTTCCCCAGATCGGAAAGGGACAGGCTGTCCGCCAGGCTGGGGTCCTGGAGGAGCCGGCTCATGGCCTGAGCCTGGGCGACGCCGGCCGCGCTGGAGCTGACGCCGGAGGATTGACCGAGACCAGCGGCAGAGGGAACGCTGGCCGAGCCGGCCCCGGCCTGGGCACTGGCTCCCTGCTGAGCGGCCTTCGCCATCTGTTCCTTCATCTGGCTGATCTGTCCCTTCACCATCTTCCGAAAGTTGGCCTCTGTGGTATGACCCAGCTGATAGGTCAGGACGATGGGGGTCAAAAGCTTCTGATCCAGCTCATCCAGCCGGTCCTCGTCCAGGTCCTTCCGGGCGTAGTTCCCGCCGTCCTTCTTATAGGAGGCGGTGAAGAGTTTCTTCTCGGCCGCGGTCATGAAAATCTGGGCTTCCTCGTACTCCTCCGCCGGCATCTTCTCCGGGAGGATATGACCGATGCCCTTATTCTGGATGCCCACGTCGATGATGTCCTGGGTATACTGCGGCAGGGACAGGTCACACCAGGCCTGGACGGCCAAAAGGCAGACCAGCAGGGCGATCACCCATTTATATGGTTTGAAATTTTCGAAGATATGTCTCACCAGTCGGCCTCACTTTCATGACTGCCTCCCGCGGACCTGACCTGGCCCCGGGCAGCCTCGCGCTCCTCCTTCAGGCCGCTCGACGCGGCGTGCATGGCGTCCAGCATTTTCCTCAGGTGAGCGATGGTCTCATCGACCTCCTCCGCGCCCAGCCTGCTGAAGACACCGTCCAGATACCGCTTCATGAGCCGGGCGCCTTCCAGTTCGGTCTGCCTGCCCTTCTCGGTCATCCGGACCAGGGTATTCCGCCTGTCCTGCGGGTCTGTGGTCCGCTCGATGCAGCCGTTCTCCTCCAGCCGGCGCAGCATCCGGGACACAGCCGGCGCCGGGTGGTGAAGGCTCTCGCAGATGTCAGATACCTTCACCTTCCCGTCCTCGGTCCGCTCCCGGCAGATCCGGATCGCCGCCAGCGTTCGCATCTCCCCTGGCGTCGTGTCGGGCAGAAGATCCCAGATCATGACCCTCCGCATTTCCCCCATCAGCAGGAAAAGCTCTCTCTGTTTCTCTGTCAGCATCTCATATTCCCCTTCCGGCCCGCTTATGAGGGCCCCTTCTATGATCATTCAGTAACTTCATCAATATTTAACATAAGAAACTATTCTAGCGATTAATCATTATAGTCCGCAAGTATCCGTCTGTCAACTGACTTCCCGTTATGATTGGGCAAATGTAATTCTGTCAGCGCGCTCGGCCACCTCCGCGGCTGCCCGGCCGCTCCGTCATCCCTGCCTTTCGCCACAAAAAAACAGAAGGGCCCTGGCCATTCATGGCCAGGGCCCCGGGAAGTCCCCGTTACGCCTGTTTTTCTTTCCCGTCCTCTTGGACCGTCTCGAGCTCCGCGTCCTCGATGGCATCCTTCGGACCCTTCAGAAGCGCCCTGAAGTCCACCTGCCGCTCGGAAAATTCCGCGATATTCACGCAGGCATTTCCGATCCGGCCGATGGCGGTGATCATGTTGTTATAGGCAGCGGTCTTACGGGCATCGCACTCCCCCTTCGCCACCCTCTTCATATGGTCTTTCCGCAGGTCGGCGTCCTGGGCCAGGAGGGTCTGACGGTCTTCCCTCAGCCGTTCTTCCCCGATGGACTCGCCGGAAACCATGGAATCGATGAGCCGCTCATAGAGCTCCGCCATGTTCGAAGCGGCGGATCGGATGCTGTTCACGGCTTTTTTGCTCAGCTTCATCTTACCGCCCTCTGCCTCGCTGTCCGCCATCTGCTGGGCCAGAATCTCGGTATTCTCGCTGATCCGGTCCACATCATTCAGGACGAAGAGGACGCCGGTGGCCTGGGAAGCCTGTTCCTCTGTCAGGGTGCCTGCGGAGAAGACCTGAGCCACATAGTCGTTTATCTGCTGGACCAGAGACTTCTCACGGCCTGCCTTCTCCTTCAGGACGGCCAGGACCTCGCCGGTCTTTTCGCTGGTCACGTCCGCCAGCGTCAGCAGCATTTCCTTCGCGATTTCCGAGCAGTGGAGGATCTCCTGGCAGACCAGATGGAGGGCCAGGGCGGGCTGGTGGACAGACGCGGGATCCAGATAGCGGGGGCCGGACTTCCGGGCGATCTCCGCCTCGGTCATGGGGATGAGCTTCATGACGATCTTCACCATCAGCCCGATCAGGATGGTCCAGACGATGGTCATGGTCAGGTTGAAACCAGTATGGGCGTTCGCGATCTGCCGGGAGATCACCGCGATCTCATCCCCCTTCGGGGAGATGGCCTTAATGAGATGGGCGTAGGGTTTCACGAACCAGATGAAGATCAGTGAACCGGAGATATTGAAGATGCAGTGGGCGGCGGCGGTCCGCTTCGCGTCCCGGCTCTGGCCAAGCGAGGCCAGGACCGCGGTGATGGTGGTGCCGATGTTGTCACCTAAGAGGACCGGGATGGCGCCGGCCAGCCCGATGATGGACTGGGTGGTGCCGGGGACAGCCTGGGCCGCGAAATTCTGGAGGACGGCGATGGTGGCCGAGGAAGACTGGACCACCAGGGTCATGCACATGCCGACCAGGAGTCCCAGGGGCGGGATGTGGGCCACCTTCCCGATCATGTTCACGAAGAAGGGGCTGGAGGCCAGCGGCTTCATGACGGACCCCATGGTCTCGATGCCCAGGAAGAGGAGGCCGAAGGAGAAGATGGTGTCACCGATGTATTTCACCTTCTCCTTCTTCGTCACGAAGGAAATGATGAAGCCAATGAAGATGATGGGATAGATGTAGTCGCTGATCTTGAAAGCGATCAGCTGAGCCGTCATGGTCGTGCCGATGTTGGCGCCGAAGATGATGGAAATGGCCTGGGGCAGGGTCATGAGGCCCGCCGACACGAAACCGATGGCCATGACCGTGGTAGCGGACGAGGACTGGAGGACAGCCGTCACCAGGGCGCCGGAAAGCACGCCCAGGATCGGGTTCTTCGTCATGGCCCCCAGGACCTTCTTCATTTTCTCGCCGGCAGCCTTCTGCAGACTGTCGCTCATCATGTTCATGCCATACAGGAAGACGGCCAGACCTCCGATCAGTCCGAAGATCACCTTAAGATACTCGTTCATAACAACTCCTTCCGCGTGACGCTGCCGGGGGTGACAGCCGGCCGAACGAATGCCGGGCGGCCTTTTGTCAGCCCACTTCTATTTTCCAGCCAGATCTGACCACTTTTCGGCAGTCCCGCTGTAGATGTCTTTCAACTGATCCACACTGATGTCGGACAAAGGATTCTCCTTCTGGACGATCACCGCGATCCGGTCCTTCGCCACCGGTGTGAAGGTGAGCAGGTCCTTCTCGTAGCTCTTCGGGTTCCGGGAGGACATGCCCAGGTCACAGCGGCCCTCCAGGGCGTCCCGGATGCCAGACCCGGAATCAGAGGTCTCCACCGTGATCTTCGCGTTCGGATTCTCCTTCATGTAGGAGGCCGCCAGCTTCTCCATGACCGGCGCCTCGGAGGAGGACCCGGTGATCCGGAGGGAGCCCGCGGGCTTCATCGACAGGAAACTGGCCACCTCCTTCACCGGCTCGAAGCTCTTCTCTACGATGGCCTGTCCCTTCCCGGTAACGAAGGTCAGAAACTCCTGCTCCAGGTCGCTGGGCGTGCCCTTATAGACCAGGTAGAGGCGGCGGGTCAAAGGATAGCCGCTGTCGTCCGTCTTCTTTCCGCCCACGGTCAGGGCCTTCACCTCATCGGTCAGAGCATCCTGAGTCAGGTAACCGATAGCGGCTTTCCCGCCCTTCACGGTCTCCAGCATCTTCCCGGTCGAATCCGCTTCCGTGAGCCCGTCCGCCTCGCTGACGATCCCGATCAGATCATCGAAGGAGGCCCGGGTTCCGGACTTCGACTCCCGGGTCACCGCCTGAATCTTCCCCAGTTCCGCTGTACCCTTCGGCAGGGCAGTCTTTCCATCCGAGCAGGCGAAAAGCCCCAGCGCGATTACACCCGCCAGGAAGCCAACCGCCGCGCGTTTCCCGATTTCTCTCATTCTCATGCCGTCTCCCGCCTCCCCGCGGGCGCACGCATAAACGTTCTTCTATTGTTTTACGTTACCTGTCACCGCCCCTCTATCATGCCTTTATTAAATCAATGTTAAATCTGGATAAAGCGTCTGCCCGGAATTTTACATTTCCGCCTGCCCCGCGGGAAACAGCGGGGACCGCCCGGGCTCTACGCCCCGCCGCTTCGCGTTCCGCCCCGCCAGAAAAAGCAGGACGTCCCGCTTCCGGACAACACGAAAAAAGGACCGCCTCCCGGCGGTCCGAATCACGCTTCACGATTCAATTGTATGCCCGCGGCGCGGGAAAACCCCTGCGCGGGCCACGGCGCGGACAAAACCCCGGCTCGGGCCGCGGCGCGGAAAAACCCCGGCTAGGGCCGCGGCGCGGATCAGTAGCCCATGAAGCTGTCCCGGATCAGTTGGCTCTCCGGGATCCCCTGTTCAAGGAGCAGGGCGGCCATGGAATCATTCATGGCCGGCGCCCCGGAGATCAGGTAGCTGGCGTCCGCGCCGTTGGTCCCGGCGTAGGACCTGACCATGGCCGCCAGGTCGTAGCGGTTGTTCACGTAGCAGACCTGGAGGTCCGGCAGCTCTTCAGCGGCCTCCTTCCAGAAGTCGGGGAAGGCATACTCCTCCCGGCTGTCAGAGTAGATCAGGGTCAGCTCCCGCCCCGGCCGGTCGGACAGGCACTCAGCCTTCAGGACCGCCCGCATGGGGGTCACGCCGATCCCGCCCGCGATGAGAAGAGCCCGGTCCGCCTTCTCGGGGATAGCGAACCCGCCCATGGCGGAGCTGACGCCGATCACGTCGCCGGGCTGGATCCGGTGAAGAAGAGCATCCTTATAGCTGGAATGCCGGTCGCCGATCCGGGTGGCGAAGAGGAGGATCTCCTCTTCAGGCGAAGAGGCGATGGTGAAGATCCGGCTGTCGGTGTCTCCCTCATCCAGGGGCACGCCCCGGAGCTGCCAGGAGGCGAACTGACCCGCCTTCCAGGTCATTCCATCGGGGACGGAAAGCGCGAAGCTGTAGATTGAATCCGTTTCCCGGGTCACACGCTGAAGGACCGCGTCCTGATAATCCATGATTATTCTCCTTTACATGAAGGTCCGGTACAGGGCCCGGACAGCCGTTTCATAATCTTTTTCCCGAACGCCGGCGATCACGCAGTCAGGATCGCAGCCCAGGTCCGTGAAGACCGCCGGAGCGTCCGCCCGGTCCATGGCCGTCAGGAAGGCGGCGGGGTTCCCGGCCCGAATCGTGAAATCCTTCCCCACGACCGCCAGCAGGGCCAGGCCGCCCTGCCAGGCGCAGTCCGCGGAAAGGGCGGCCGCGGCGGCCTTTGCCAGGGCTTCCCCATCAGCGTCGGACAGGTCCGCCTTCACGACGGCGGCCATCCTGTCCACCCCGGTCAGAAGATGCTCCGCGGCCAGTCCCCGCTCCTCCAGGAAGGTCAGGAAAGCCGCGCTGAACCCCTTCACCCCGTTCATCTGAGGCCGGCTCAGGGTCAGGAGCCCATAGCCCTTCTTCCCGCTGATGCCGGTGATCATCCCATCCTCGCCGTCCCGGCGGGGCAGGATCATGGTCCCGTCATCCTGGGGCCGGTTGGTATTCCGGATGTTAATGGGGATGCCGGCGGCGCGGACCGGGAAGACCGCGTCCTCGTGGAGGACGCCGGCGCCCATGAAGGACAGGGCGCGGAGCTCATCGTAGGTCAGCTCCGGAACAGTCTGAGCTTCGGGGACAATCCTGGGGTCCGTGACCAGGAGGCCGGATACGTCCGTCCAGTTCTCATAGACCTCAGCGCCCGCCGCCTGGGCCACCAGGGCGCCCGTGATATCCGACCCGCCCCGGGAGAAGACCCGAATGGTCCCGTCTTCCTCTGACCCGTAGAAGCCGGGGATGACCGCCCGTCCCTCCTTCGGAAGGGCCGCCTTCAGGGCCTGGTCCGTCTCCTCAGCCAGGAGTTTTCCCTCCTGGTCGAAAAGGATCCGGCCGGCGGTCTCCAGGAAGGGCACGCCCAGATAAGCGGCGATCAGGACCGCGTTCAGGTGCTCCCCCCGGCTGGCGGCGTAGTCCGCGGTGCAGCCCTTTTTCAGTTCCCGGCGGATCTCGTCGAATTCCGGCTGAAGACCGGCGTCGACGCCCAGGTCCTCCTCGATGTCCCGGAACCTCCGCTCGATGCCGGCGAAGGCCTCGCTGAAGTCTTCACCCTTCGCCGCCAGGTCCCGGCAGGCGTAGAGCATGTCTGTCACCTTCACGTCTCCGGCCCCCCGCTTCCCCGGCGCGGAAACCACCACGAACCGGCGGTCGGGATCCTGATCCAGGATGGCCTCCACCTTCCGGATCTGACCCCCGTCGGCCACGGAGGAACCGCCGAATTTCACAACTTTCAAGCCCATATTCTCTTCCTTTCGTGCCCTGAATGACGCCGGGCGGCCGCCGCGGCGCCCCTGTTTCGGACTGTTTTCTTTATTATAAAGCAAAACGGTCAGGAAGGGGCGAAAATCGTCTCTTCCTGACCGAAGTGGTTTCAGACAGGGAAAAAGGGCGCTTACAGCTCGGCTTTCAGCTCTTCCACCTTATCAGTGTGCTCCCAGGGCAGGTCGATGTCGGTGCGGCCGAAGTGGCCATAGGCAGCGGTCTGCCGATAGATGGGACGGCGCAGATCCAGGTCACGGATGATGGCGCCGGGACGGAGGTCGAAGTGCTTCTTCACGACCTCGGCCAGTTCCTCATCGGAGAGCCTGCCTGTGCCGAAGGAGTTGACGCTGATGGAGACAGGCTCCGCCACGCCGATGGCGTAGGCAAGCTGGATCTCGCAGCGGTCGGCCAGGCCGGCGGCCACCAGGTTCTTCGCCACATAGCGGGCGGCGTAGGTCGCGGACCGGTCCACCTTCGTGGGATCCTTCCCGGAGAAGGCGCCGCCGCCGTGCCGGGCGTAGCCGCCGTAAGTGTCGACGATGATCTTGCGCCCGGTCAGGCCGGAGTCACCGTGGGGGCCGCCGATGACGAAGCGGCCGGTCGGGTTGACCAGGAAGCGGGTCTTCTCATCCAGGAGCTCCGCCGGGATGATGGGCTTGATCACGTTCTCGATGATGTCATTCTTAATCTGAGCCTGGTCCACGTCCGGGCTGTGCTGGGTGGAGACCAGGACCGTATCGACGCGGGCGACTTTATCATCATCATACTCGACGGTGACCTGGGTCTTCCCGTCGGGACGGAGGTAGGGCAGGGTGCCGTCCTTCCGGACCTGGGCCAGACGGTAAGACAGCTTGTGGGCCAGGGAGATGGGCATGGGCATCAGTTCCGGGGTCTCGTTGCAGGCGTAGCCGAACATCATCCCCTGGTCGCCGGCGCCGACGGCCTCCAGGTCGTCATCCAGCACGCCTTCCTTATATTCCAGAGCGTCATCCACGCCCATGGCGATGTCGCTGGACTGTTCGTCGATGGCGGTCAGGACGGCGCAGGTATCCGCGTCGAAGCCATACTTTCCCCGGTCATAGCCGATCTCCTTCACGACCTTCCGGACCACAGACGGGATGTCCACATAAGCGGTGGTGCTGATCTCGCCCATGACCATGACGTAGCCCGTGGTCGTCGTGGTCTCACAGGCGACCCGGCCCTTCGGGTCCTGGCGCAGAATCTCGTCCAGAATGGCGTCGGAGACCTGGTCGCAGATTTTATCAGGATGCCCCTCTGTGACAGATTCCGATGTGAATAATCTCTTCATTCCTTATTACCTCCATAGCAATAAAAAACCTTTTCTCCCGCGCAGAAAGAAAAGGAAACCTTTACAGTTCATCCCCTCATCTTTCAGAATCAGATTCTGTAGGATTTGGCACCGTTTTCGCTGCTATCGCCGCGCTGGTTGCCGGGCTTCCAAGGGCCTAGTCCCTCAGCCACTCTCGATAAGGTTATTGTAGTTGTGTCTATTATACAGCCTGTCAAGCCCCATTCAATATACAGACTGTGCGATATGTCTAATTCTTCGGCTTCTCAGGGACAAAATCATTCCTTCATCCGGTCACCCAGGGCCGTCAGAAAGCCGCGGAGCGCCGCCTCATCCGGGAAGGTGGCGCGGGCGAAGGCCGCCTTCCCGCCGCCCCGGCCGGAGAAAGCGGGCGCGGCCGCCTTCGTCAGCGCCCCGGCGTCCAGGCCGTCCCCCGCGAACAGCAGGGCCGTCCGGTCCGGAACCTGCGCCAGGACCAGGAGACCGGCCCTGCCCTTCGCCGCCTTCCGGCCGATCTGCATCAGATCATCCACGGACAGGTCTTCATAGGTCCGGCAGGTGAAGGGCGCGGGGGCCGCCGCGATCGCCGCCGCCTCCTGAGTCTGTACCCGCCGGCGGAGGGCCGTCAGCTGCCCATGGACGGCCTCTTCCTCCTCGGCCCGGCCCCGGAACTTGGCCAGGACGTCCTCATCGCCCGCGGACAAAGCCGTCTCCAGCTCATACAGGAGGTTGAAATGGCGCTGGGCATTCACCAGAGCCCGGCTGCCCGCCTCCAGGTAGACCCGGGACATCCCCTTATTCGGCTCGATCTTATAGATCTTCACCAGACCCACCTGGCCGGCGGAGGAGGGATGGGTCCCGCAGCAGCAGACGCAGTCCAGCGGCGCAGCCGGGTCCCCCACGGTGACCACGCTGATCTCCTGATCGAAGGCGACCGCTTTCCTGACCGGCATCCGGGCAGCCTCGTCCCGGGTATGGAAATACCGGACCGAAACCGGCGCGTCCGACTGGATCACCCTGTTGGCCTCAAACTCCGCCGCCTCCGCCATCTCCCAGGTCACCCGGTCAGGCAGGTCCCGGTCATCCAGCCCGCCGTCCGGGTTCAGCCGGTCATCCGGCAGAATCTCGGCCCGGCCGCCGCCGGGCAGGTCTCCCTCGAAAGCGATGTCGATGGTCATTCCATCCTCACCCATGTGAAAGCCCCGGTTGATCCCGCCGAAAAGCCGCCAGAAGGCCCCGGATAGTATATGCTCGCCCAGGTGCCGCTGCATGTGGTCGAACCGGACCGCCCAGTCGATGGACAAAATCACCCGGTCGCCCGTACGGAAACCCGGGTCTTCGGTCAGCCGGTGAAAGACCTGGTCTCCCCGGTCTTCGGCCCGGTCGATGAAAGCGCTCTTCGCGGTCTTCAGGGGGGCGGCAGCCTCCAGGACGGTCCCCCGGTCAGATGGCTGGCCGCCCCCCTCCGGCGCGAACACGGTCTGGTCGAAGACCAGCCAGGTCCCGTCCTCCTCCTTCTCGACCTGAAGGATCTCCGCCTCACAGGTCTTCTGGTAAACATCGTCCTGATACAGCTTCTTCGTCGCCATGAGCTTTCTCCTTCCCCGCGCGGGACGCGCCGGCCGCCCCGCGGACCGCCGCATGTTCCATTTCTACTGCCCTTCAGGCGGGACGCGCCGGGCCTCTACTCCTCTACCCCGATCGTCGCCAGAAAGGCGCTGAAGTCCTCCTCCCCGCTTTCGAGGAACAGGTTCATGACCGGCTCGCTGAAGGCGTAGCTCCCTTCCAGGGCCAGTCTGTCCGCCAGCTCCCCCGTCCCCAGGTCCATGCCCAGCCGCAGCCGGTCCTGATTGGAATGGGAAACCGCCACCAGCTGACCCAGGGGCGTCAGGTGATACAGGCCGACCAGGTCGTCATAGAGATGGTAAGGGACTTTCTGAACGTGGTCATTATCCTGCCGGTAGATCATCCAGGTGACCCCGCCATTCTCCTCTTCGATGGGCACCGCCCGGGCCATGAGCGGAGTCGCCGACCGCCCGAAGGCTTCCCTGGCCGCCGCCAGCCGATAGACCCCGATATACTCCGGGTGCAGAAGGTTCATCCAGGCTTCCTGCCCGCTGATCCCCATGGACTGAACCAGCTGGCAGGACTCCGTCCGGAACCGCCCGTCCGCCAGCCGCCGGAAGGACATCCTGGTCCGGAGCAGGTAATAGGCGTTGTCCGGGTCTGAAATCAGAGAACGGGTCAGCCAGCTCCCGTCCGCCTGCCTTTCCATGTCATTCTGGTAGAAGGTCATGGGCAGGTCTTCCCCGAACCCCGCCTCCGCTAAGGGATCCCCGGCATTCGTCCCCCCGCCCAGGAAGGCCATCCCGGCACGGTCCCGGTCACAGCAGCGCATCAGGTAATAATTGCCGCACTCCTCCTCATTCCGGGGGCTGACCGAGATCTTCCCGAACAGGTCCGCCGCCTCCCGGGCGCCCAGGATCTCCGGCGCCTCCAGGAGGAAGGCGTACTTCTCTTCTTCTTCAGGCAGGGGCAGGTCCAGCCGGTCGTTCAGCTTCACGGCTTCCCGAACCAGGAAGACCGCCTCCCGGAGAGTGACCGGAATCTTCCTGCCGCCCAGACCGCCGGCGAAGGAGGCCTCGGTCTCCCGGACCCTCTTCCCGTCCTCCGCCGCGACCTCCTCGAACCGGTCGAAGCCATAGGCGATCCAGTCGAGGTAGAAAAACTGGCGGACGGTCTCTCCGGGACCTGCCGCCCAGGTCAGAGACAGACAGACCACCCCCATAAGCCGGGTGTCCGTGGCCCAGCCCGCCAGGAAGGCCCAATCCCGGCGGTCCGGGCCAGATGCTTCGACGGATTCCGTCGGCCGGCTCCCGTCCAGCACGGTCAGGCGGGGGCGGTGGTCCCTATCCATGACACTCTCCCAGCAGCCGACGGACCTCATCGGGGTTCAGGCGCCGGTATTTCCCGGGGCGGAGACGACCCAGGCCCAGGGAACCGATCGAGATCCGCTCCAGCTGCTCCACGGGATGACCGACAGCCTTAAACATGCGGCGAACCTGCCGGTTCTTTCCCTCGTGGATCTCAATCTCCAGGAGGGAGGCGTGCCGGTCCCAGTGGAGGAGGTCCACCCGGGCCCGAGAGGTGACAAAGCCGCCGATGTCGACACCTGCCCGGAGCCGGCTGACAGCCTCCTTCGAGATGCCGCCGGCGATCAGGACCCGGTAGACCTTCCCGATCTGGGAGGAGGGATGCATGAGCGCCCGGGCGAAGTCCCCGTCGTTCGTCATAATCAGGAGGCCGGAGGTCTGGAGGTCCAGCCGGCCCACAGGATAGATCCGCTCCGGGATGTCCGCCACCAGATCCATGACCGTCGGCCGGCCCTGGGGATCACTGACGGTGGTCACATAGCCGGCCGGCTTATAGAGGGCGTAGTAGACCTTCTTCTCAGGCGCGGACAAAGGCTTCCCGTCAACGGTCACCTGGTCCTCCGGCCGGACGTCGTAGCCGGGTTCCAGGAGGACTCCTCCGTTCACCCGGACCCTTCCGGCCTCGATGAGTTTATCCGCGCCCCGCCTGCTGGCCAGGCCGGCCTGAGCAATGAATTTATTGATCCGCATCCTGTGTCGAGACTCCTTTTTCGTGAAAATCAGGACCACCCGTCAAACGGGTGGTTTACTCCAGGGCTATAAGCCCTTGTTGCCAGCCGGCGTCTCAAGGCGCTGGCTGG
>CACZTH010000113.1 GCA_902784035.1 uncultured Eubacteriales bacterium | reverse complement strand
TATGGTTCCTATGAAGAGGACGTGAAGGGTTCTCTGGAACCAGGCAAGCTGGCGGACCTGGTCATCCTGTCTGGAGACATTCTGGGCATCAAGCCGGAGGATATCGATAAGCTGTCTGTGGATGAGACGATCATCGGCGGGGTCACCGAGTATAGCCGGGCATAAGCCCGGTGACGGGGACAAAGGCGGGCGGCGGCCTGCGCCGCCTGCTCGCGGCCGGTCAGGTTCTTCCAATCGGCGTCCCGGCTTTCGTAAAATTTATTTCTGATTTTCGTTAATTATGGCTGGACAATTCCCGGCGCAGTGGTTATAATAAACAAGTCATCGATTGTAATGACTTGTTTATCTGCCGCCTTGGTCAAGAGGTTAAGACGCAGCCCTCTCACGGCTGAATCATGGGTTCGATTCCCGTAGGCGGTACCAATTTTTCCCGGACCAGCAGTCCGGGATTTTTTATTATCATGCGGCCTGTCTTCGGGCCCCGTCTCGCCTGCGGGCGGAAAGGAGTAACGAATGAGTACAGAACGGACCTACATCATGCTGAAGCCGGACTGCGTGCGGCGGGGATTGATGGGCGAGGTGATCAGCAGGATCGAAAGGAAGGGATTTCAGATCACGGCGGCGAAGATGATGAGGCTGGATGAGGACATCCTCCGAATTCACTACGCGCACCTGGTCGATAAGCCCTTCTTCCCTGAACTGGTGGCCTACATGACGTCCGGCCCTGTCCTGGCCATGATCGTCGAGGGCGAGGGTGTCATCGACGGTATGCGCCGCCTGATGGGGAAGACGAAATATGAGGAGGCGCAGGCTGGTACCATCCGGGGTGACTTCGCCACCTCCACGACAGAGAACATCATCCACGGTTCAGACGGTCCGGAAACCGCTGAGGCTGAGATCAGGCGTTTCTTCGGGCCCGAGGCCTGAGCGGGTCCGGATGGTATGACTGGGAAGGGGCGCGGCCCCATCCTTTCACAGGAGCCATCCGCGGCGGAAAAAGGACAGACAGGGCGGTCAAGGAGGTGCTGAAGTTGCCCAGAATGAAGAGCGAGGAACGAAGGCGAAGGATCCTGGAGAGGCTGGAGAGCTCAGAGAAGCCGATCCCGGGAGGAACGCTTGCGGAGGAGTTCGGCGTGAGCCGTCAGGTCATCGTGACGGACATCGCCATCCTCCGGGCTCAGCACCCTGATCTCGTGGCGACCCGGGCGGGCTATGTCATGATGCACGCGGACGCCTGCCGCCGGATCTTCAAGGTCCGCCACGGGGATGAGGAAACAGAAGATGAACTTCAGACCATCGTGGACCTGGGCGGCACGGTGCTGGACGTGTTCGTGGAGCACCGGGTCTACGGCACCATCCGGGCTCCTCTGGATATCAGTTCGAAGCGGGATGTGGAGCGTTTCATGGCAGACATGCGCAGCGGGGTCTCCAGTCCTCTGAAGAATATTACGAAGGGCTATCATTACCATACTGTGGAGGCCAGGTCTGTTGGGGCTCTGAACCTGATTCAGGATGTCCTTCGCGAGAAGGGATTCCTGATTGAGGCCAGGGAGTCGACCAGCATCTATGGGCCGAAAAGTTATAACCAGGAGTGAGAGAGGCGTGCCGCTGAACCAGCACGGTTCTGAGAGAATAAGAAGGACTGCCGTCCGGGCCGGCTCAGTTGGCCCGGACGGCAGTCCTTCTCTGATATGTAGGTAAGGATATCTTATGAATGGCAATTATTATTGACGCCGGGCGTATGGAAGCCCCCGTCTTCAGAAGTCGTGGGAGAGGCGGCCTGTGGTGATCAGCCAGTTCAGGAGGTCCAGAGGCCGGTCCAGGTGTTGGATGAGAAGGCTGGTAACCTTCTCGGCGTTGCCTGCCTCCAGTTCGTCCACGATGATTTCATGCTCTCCCTTCGCCTTCTGGATATCAGAAACATCCATGCCGGCCCGCTGATAAAGGTGAAGGGTCACATCCATGCAGTGCTCGTTCTGGAAAACTCGGACCATTTCCTCGTTCCCGCTGGTTCCGATCAGCTGGGTGTGGAAGGCGACCTCCAGGTCGATGGCCTGGTCGTAGTTCTCTGGAGACCTCTCTGTGAACTTCCGGGCAGTGGCCCGGAGTTTCTCAGTGGTCTCATGGTCGAAGCTCATGGTGCGGATAACGGCCGGCACGGAATAGACCTCAATCATCTTTCGGATCTCCAGGATGTCGTGGATCTCCTTCAGGGTCCGCTGCTTCACGAAGACCCCCTGCTGGGGGATGGCCGTGGCGAGGCCTTCGGCGGCCAGCCGGTTCACGGCCACGATGACCGGGGTCCTGCTGACCCTGAATTTCTCGGCCAGGTCCTTCGTGACCAGCTTAGCGCCGGGCGGGTAAGCGCCGATCAAGATCTGGTTCTTGATCTCCTCATAAACGTATTCGTTCAGAGAGGGTGTATTCTCTTTCTCGGAATTAGTACGCATGAGATGCCTCCCACAGTAGAATGGCGGTATAATGTTTGATTCCGTCTCCACGATGCATCCATTATAGCATAAGATTCCAGATTTTCAAGTGAAAAGAATACAATTTTGAAATAATGAGGATTCTTGTTCCAATCCACTGAAAATGCCGCGGAAATGGACGTGTTATCTGTATACATGGTGGAATTCCAACGAGACTGATTGACAGGGCCGGACGGTGATGGTAATATTAATGCGTGAGTGATGAGGAGAAGAACCCTGGAATAACCTGAAAGAAAGTATTCATTCTGACTGGTTTTCGCTTCATATGAGGTGATGAAGGTTCGGAATATGGGAATCATCGACCGTTTTCGACAGAAAAGAATTCCGTCGAAACTGGTGATATCCATAAAAAAATCATGATTTCATAGGTTCCAGGACCAATTTCCTGGCGTTTTTTCTTTGATGAACATGTATACATTTCGCCTTTGTTGACAGAGAAAATTGAAGAAGCTACAATTTGGGTGAAATGTATTGAAATAAATACATAGCAGGCGAAAGTCCCGGGGAGGCTGAGTTGAGAAAGATCCCAGAGAAATTACAGGCATGCTGCGACAGAAGCCAGCTGCTTTTCATTACCGGCCACTATGGGAGTGGGAAGACGGAATGCGCCGTCAACCTGGCCCTGGCTGTCCGGGCTCAGGGGAAGAATACGTCCCTGATCGACCTGGACATCGTCAATCCCTATTTCAGGTCCCGGGAGAAACGGGCCGTCCTGGAGGACGCGGGCATCCGCCTGATCACCAGTTCCCAGCACGCGCAGAACGCGGATATCCCGGCCCTGCCCGGCGAGATTAACGCGGCTTTTGATAACGCCGGCCAGCTCAGCATCTTCGATGTGGGCGGAGACCCGGCGGGGGCTCATGTGCTGGCCCGGTTCGTCCACCGGATTCAGCCTTTGCCCTACGACCTGCTGGTGGTCGTGAACGCCAACCGGCCGCAGACGGATACGCCGGAGAAGGCGGAGGCCTATATCCGGGCGATCGAGGCGTCCTGCCTCCTGAAGGCGACCGGTATTATAGACAATACACATCTCTGCGGCCTGACCACGCCGGAAGGGCTTGAGAAGGGGAGGATGTTCTCGGAAACGGTTTCTGACCGTACGGGTCTCCCAGTGGTCTGTCATATGACTGAGGCGCGGTTCCTGGATCAGGTACCGGCTGAAGATACATTTCCCATCGATATTTTCATGAAGAAGCCGTGGGAAATCTAACAACATGCTGTTTTAGTTGAGGAGGTGGACAGCTATGGAAGCGAAGGTCACGTTTGACGTGGACCGCTGCAAGGGTTGCGGCCTTTGCGCGTCGGTATGTCCCAAGCAGATCGTGGCACTGGATGAAACAGTGACGAACCGCAAGGGCTATCATCCGGCGGGAGTGACGGATATTTCGAAGTGCATCGCCTGTGCGAGCTGCGCGAAGATCTGTCCGGATTCGATCATTACGGTGGAGAAGTTCTGAGGGGAGGTATTCGCTGTGGCTAAGAAAGAATTGTGGAAGGGCAATGAGGCAATGGCGGAGGCCGCGATCAGAGCGGGCTGTGACGCTTATTTCGGATATCCGATTACGCCGCAGAGCGAGATCCCGGAGTATATGTCTCTGCATATGCCGCAGGAAGGAAGAGTTTTCCTGCAGGCTGAGTCTGAGGTTGCGACCATCAACTACCTGTACGGCGCCGGCGGGAGCGGCAAGCGGGTTATGACCAGCTCCTCCTCCCTGGGCGTTTCGCTGATGCAGGAAGGTCTGTCCTGGCTGTCCGGCGCGGAGGTTCCCTGCGTGCTGCTGAACTGCATGAGAGGCGGCCCTGGCCTGGGCACCATCCAGCCTGGACAGGCGGACTACTATCAGATGACGAGGGGCGGCGCCAGCGGCGACCACCACTTCGTCTGCCTGGCTCCCGGAAATATGCAGGAGGCCGTGGATATGATCCAGGAGTCCTTCGATATCGCGGACCAGTACCGGAACCCCTGCCTGATCGTGGTCGACGGCCTCATCGGTCAGATGATGGAGCCGATCGAGTGGCATGAGGTGAAGAAGAGAGATCTTCCGCCGAAGACCTGGGCGGCGGACGGCCGGAAGGGCCGCGCGGAGCATAATGTCATTAAGACCATCTTCGTCGAGCCTGAGGATGACAACGAGTTCAACGAGCACCTGGCCCGGAAGTTCGAAGAGATGAAGAAGAATGAGGTCCGGTACGAGAAGACCCAGTGCGACGACGCGGAAATCGTGATCGTGGCCTACGGGACCCCGGCCCGTGTCTCCCTGTCCGTTGTCCGGAAGCTCCGCGCCCAGGGCGTGAAGGTCGGTCTGTTCCGGCCCCAGACGATCTGGCCCTATCCTGAGGAGGCCCTCCATGAAGTGGCGGCTCAGGACAGCGTGAAGAGGATCCTCTGCGTCGAGATGAGCGAAGGACAGATGATCGATGATGTCCGGCTTTCTGTGGAAGGCCAGAAGCCCATCGATTTCTACGGCAAGGCCGGCGGCGTCGTTCCCACCGTGGAAGAGATCGCCGAGCAGGTCGAGAAGGCAGTAAAGGAGGCTGTGAGATGACAGTAGTTTATCAGAAGTCGAAGGGACTGACGGACGTCGAGCTGCATTACTGCCCGGGCTGCCACCATGGCATCGCCCATAAGCTCATCGCCGAGACCCTGGAAGAAATGAACGCGATCGACACCGCCGTCGGCGTCTGCCCGGTAGGCTGCTCCGTGTTCGCGGATAAGTATTTCTCCTGCGATATGTTCAACGCGGCCCACGGCCGCGCGCCCGCGGTGGCGACCGCCATCAAGCGGACCCATCCGGATCAGCCGGTGTTCACCTATCAGGGCGACGGCGACCTGGCTTCCATCGGCGCGGCGGAGATCGTTCACGCGGCTGCCAGAGGAGAGAAGATCACCACAATCTTCATCAACAACGCGATCTATGGTATGACCGGCGGCCAGATGGCCCCGACCACCCTGATCGGTCAGAAGACCACCACTTCTCCGCTCGGCCGGACGGTCGAGCAGGCCGGCATGCCCATGCGGATGGCTGAGATGCTGTCCACCCTGGACGGCGTGGCCTACGCGGAGCGTGTCTGCCTCACCGATATCCCGAACCTGAATAAGGCGAAGAAGGCCATTAAGAAGGCGTTCCAGCTCCAGATGGAGGGCGCCGGCTTCACCTTCGTCGAGATCCTGTCCACCTGCCCGACCAACTGGGGCTTCTCCCCGCTGGACGCGAACAAGTGGCTGAAGGAGAACATGGTGCCGTATTATCCGCTCGGCGTCGTGAAAGATGTGACCAAGGAGGTGGCGAAGTAATGCAGCGTGAGATTTGTATCGCCGGATTCGGCGGCCAGGGCGCTCTGGCCATCGGTAAGTCCATCATTGAAGCCGGCAACGAGGAAGGTCTTCATGTTACCTGGACCCCGTCTTATGGTCCTGAGATGAGAGGCGGCACCGCCAACTGCAGCGTGGTCGTGTCTGACGAGCCCATCGGTTCCCCGGTCTTCGAGCATCCGACCGAGCTGATCGTCATGAACCTGCCCTCCCTGCTGAAGTTCGAGCCGAAGGTCGTGGAGAACGGCCTGGTTCTGGTCAACAGCTCCGTGGTGACGCAGAAGGTCAGCAGAGAGGATCTGACGGCCTATTACATTCCCTGTGTCGAGATCGCGGACGAGCTGGGCAACCAGAAGGTGGCCAACATGGTCATGACCGGCGCCTATGTGGCAGCGACCCACGCGGTGAAGCCTGAGACCGTCGAAGAGATGATTAAGGAAATGTTCACCGGCCGGAAGGCCAAGCTGGTCCCGATGAACATCGAGGCTTTCCACAGAGGCATGGAGTGCATTAAATAAGCATGGATAAGGCGATCCAGTAAGCGATCCGCTTCTTCATGTCACAGCGCGTCCTCCGAAAGGGGGGCGCGCCTTTTTATTTTCCGCCCGCTGTGGTATCATTCCCTTATGCGCGAAGCGAAAGGCCGGGCCATGGTCATTGCGGACGCCCAGTCCGGATCATTCCCTTATGCGCGAAGCGAAAGGAGGCCGGAGAATGAGATATACGGAACATTATCAGGTGATGAGCCACGACATCGACGTGAACGGGAACGTTCGGCCAACCATGCTCCTGATCTACCTGCAGGAGACGGCCAACCACCAGATGAGGGACCGGAGGCCGACCTATAATGAGCTGTTCGACCAGCACATCTCCTTCATCATCACCCGCCTGTCCCTGGAGGTGTTCGCTCAGCTCCATGAGTACGACGAGATCGAGGTGGACACCTGGGCCGCCGGCATGAAGAAGGCCACCTTCCTCAGGGGCTATGAGATCCGCCGGGGGGAGGAGACCGTGGCCAGGGCCTGGGGCGAGTGGACGACCGTGGATATCGTGGAAGGCGGGGTTCTGCCTGTGACCCGGGTGGATCTTTCCAATTACGAGTCCGACGAGCCGCCGGTCCTGGACCTGCCGGAGAAGTTCCGTTTCCCGAAGGACCTGGCCTTCCAGGATCTTGGGAGCCACCGGGTGGACTACAGCGAGGTGGACATGAATGCCCACATGAATAATACCCGCTATGCCGATATCCTCTGGTCCAATATCCCGGACGTCCAGCGGAAGGTCGTGACCTCCATCAATCTCCGCTTCCGGAAGGAAGGACTGATCGGAACCGACCTGAAGATCACCCGGGCGCCCCTGGACTCGGACATTCTGAAGGATCCCCGGGCGGAAGAGGGCTGGGGCTTCCGGACCCAGACCGACGGAAAGGTCAACATCGAGGCCATGTTCGGCATGAAGGATGAGGGATACCGGCCCCTGGCCTTCGAAGTGAAGGGGGAGTGAACCCCACTTTCCTCCCCGGTGGGGGAAATGGCCCATTTACGAAAAAATATTTTTTTCGGCTGTTTCCGTTCTTTTTTTACAAAAATCAACCTGGCGGACGATCGGAAGCCGGATGGGTGATTCCATATATCGGTTGCGGAACCAAAGCGAGCTCCTATATATAGGGGCTCGCTTTCCTTTTTGCTTCGAGGACGGAATGGCTGAGAACAAGTGTTTGCAAGGGCTGCGGGTGAAATCGAAACCCACTGAATGTTGAAAAGTGGTGAAAGGTGGTGTAGAATGGGGACAAATCCTGAATCTCTACCCTGAAGGAGACCGGCTTTGTTCATGGGCACATACTACAACTCCATAGATGCCAAGAACAGGGTCATCGTGCCGTCCAGGCACCGTGACAAGCTGGGGGGGAGCTGCGTCCTGACGAAGGGGCTGGACCCCTGCCTCGTCATTTATTCAGTACCAGACTGGGAGAAGCAGATGGAGAAGATCGGGGAACTGCCGGAGTCAGATCCGGCCATCCGGGCCTTCATCCGGCACTTCTGCGCAAACGCGGTGGAGTGCGGCTTCGACCGGCAGGGAAGGATCGTGGTGCCCCAGGAGCTGAAGGATTACGCCAGGATCCAGAAGGACCTGGTCACCATGGGGGCCATGAAGAAGATCGAAATCTGGGCCAAGGAGATCTGGGAGACGCCGGATAACGAGGGCAAGATGGATTCCGATGAATTCGCCAGCGCCCTGGAGAAATATAACTTCTAGGTGAGCGCGATGGAATTCAAGCATATCCCGGTTCTGCTGGGGCCCTGTATGGAGAACCTGGCCATCCGGCCGGATGGCATCTATGTGGATGGGACCCTGGGAGGGGCTGGCCACGCCTCCCATATACTGGAGCGTCTCACCACCGGCCGGCTGATCGGCATCGACCGGGACCAGGACGCCCTGGCCGCTGCCGGAAGAAGGCTGGACGCCCTGCCGGGGCAGAAGACCCTGGTCCAGGGAAATTACTCAGACATCAAGCAGATCCTCCGGGACCTGGAGATTGAGAAGATCGACGGGGCCCTGCTGGACCTGGGGGTCTCCTCCTTCCAGCTGGACAACCCGGAGCGAGGCTTTTCCTATATGCAGGACGCGCCGCTGGATATGCGGATGGATCAGTCCGGCGGGATGACGGCGGAAGACGTGGTCAACAGCTACGACGCGAAGGAGCTGACCCGGGTCATCCGGGATTATGGCGAGGAGCGCTGGGCGTCCAGGATCGCGGATTTCGTGGTCCGGGAAAGGAAGAAACGGCCCATTCGGACCACCGGAGAGCTGACCGAGGTCATCCGGGCGGCCATACCGGCTAAGGCCAGGCGGACCGGGCCCCATCCGGCCAAGCGGACCTTCCAGGCCATCCGGATCGAGGTGAACGACGAGCTCAACCAGCTGGAGCGGGCGGTGGAAGCCTTCTGCGATGTGCTGGCGCCGGGCGGGCGGCTCTGCGTCATCACCTTCCATTCCCTGGAGGACCGGATCGTGAAGCAGACCTTCCAGCGCAGGGAAAACCCCTGCATTTGCCCGCCGGAATTTCCGGTCTGTGTCTGTGGGCGGAAGCCGGATATCCGGCGGATCACCAGGAAGCCCATCACGGCCGGTGAGGAAGAATTAGAAACCAATCCACGGGCGCGGAGCGCCAAGCTCCGGGTGGCTGAGAAGCTGCCGCCGGCGGAAGAAGATTAAGAAGCGCGGGAACAGAGGAATCGAACCCTCTTCGGACCGCGGGCCAAGCGGCTTTTGTTGATAAAGCGAAGGAGTCAGTTGGAAGATGAAGACGCGGGAAAAAAGACGGATTCTGGCGGCGGTAATTCTGGCGGGGATGATCATGATCGCGATGGTCGTGCTGACGGCGTTCGCGGCGGAGATCCGGCAGGAGAACAATCAGCTGATGACGAAGAATAAGGCCCTCCAGGGCGAGGTCGATACCCTGAACGTGAAGATCAAGGCCGCGAACAGTGTGGACCATATCGAGCAGATAGCCACTCAGAAATACGGCATGGTCCATCCCAGCCAGGACCAGTGCGTGTACATCACCAGTAAGGACCAGCCGGGACAGAATTTCGCTTCCGTCATCCGTAAGGAAGCGTATAATTAGAGCTACGGGGAATTTCATAAGGCTGCCGGACAACTGAATCGCGTGACAGCTGTCCGGCTGTTTCTTTTTTCGGGGATCCCGGGTCCCCGGAAGGGGCCGGGCCCCTTCAGAAAGTGAGCGGTATGCATAAGATCGGACAGAATAATAAGGTCCGGATCGTGGTGGCCTTCCTGGTCATGGGCGCCCTGATCGTGGTCCTGGCCCTGCGGACGGCCTGGATCCAGATCGTCCGGGCGGACGAGTATTCGGAGAAGGCCATCGAGCAGCAGACCAGCGACATCCCGCTGGAGGCGAAAAGGGGGAGCATCTTCGACCGGAACGGGAAGGAGATGGCGACCAGCGCGACCTGTTATTCCGTCTGGATCCGGCCGCCGGAGATCAGGAAGAATTATAAGGCGGCCAAGCAGGAGGAGCTGTGCGGGAAGCTGGCTGCCATCCTGGATAAGAACGCGAAGGACATTCAGAAATATTTCGATTCGAAGAGCCCCCTGGTCCAGATCGCCAGGTATCTGGATAAGGATCAGGTCGATAAGGTCCGGGCCCTGGAGATTACAGGCCTGGAGACGGCGGAGGGCACCAAGCGCTATTATCCCCTGAAGACTTCGGCGGCTCAGCTTCTGGGATCTGTGAGCGACGATAATGAAGGCAGGAGCGGCATCGAGGCGGAATTCGACAGTTATCTGGCGGGGGTTCCGGGCAGGTGGATCAAGGAGACCGACGTGAACGGAAACGCCCTGGCCTTCGGAAATAAGAAGTTCTACAGCGCAAAGGACGGCTACAACCTGAACCTGACCATTGACGAGGTCATCCAGCATTACGCGGAGAAGGCCATCGCCGCCGGCCTGAAGAAAACGAAGGCCAAGCGGATCATGTGTCTGATCATGGACCCGAAGACCGGGGACATCTTGGCCATGGCCACGAACCCCTCCTTCGACCCGAACGACGCCACCGAGCCCGCTACTGCAGCGGAGCGGAAGGCCTTCCAGAAGCTGGACGCGAAGGGGCAGAGCGCCTACCTGAGCAGCATGTGGAAGAATCCTCTGGTCAGCGACCTCTATGAGCCAGGTTCCACCTTCAAGCTCATCACCACCTCCTCCGCGCTGGAGGAAGGAGTTGCCACACCGGAGAGCCGCTTCTACGATCCCGGCTATATCAACGTGAACGGGACCATCATCCACTGCTGGTCCAGCGGCGGCCATGGGTCACAGACCCTGGTGGAAGCGGTGGGGAACTCCTGCAACCCGGTCCAGGTCCAGCTGGCCCAGAAGCTGGGGCGGGATAAATACTACAACTACCTGGAGATGTTCGGCATCACGGAGAAGACCGGCGTCAAGCTGCCGGGAGAGGCTTCCGCCCTGATCAAGTCGAAGGCCAGTCTCGGCCCCGTGGATCAGGCCACCATGGCCTTCGGTCAGGGCATCGCCCTGACTCCGATCCAGCTTGTGACCGCTGTCAACGCCATCGGCAACGGGGGCGTCATCATGAAGCCGAGGATCGTAAAAAGCATGACCGACCAGAATGGGAAGACCGTGAAGACCTATTCCACAGAGAAGGTCCGGCAGGTGATCTCGGAGAAGACCGCGTCTGAAATGCGGACCATCATGGAATATGTGGTCTCTAAGGGCGGCGCCCAGACCGCGAAGATCGCGGGCTACCGGATCGGCGGAAAGACCGGGACCGCGAATAAGGCCGCGGGCGGCGGCTATTCCTCGAATACCTATTCCTCCTTCGTGGGCATGGCGCCCATGAATAACCCTAAACTCACGGTCCTGGTGGTAGTGGATTCCCCGAAGGGCGTTAAGTACGGCAGCACCGTGGCGGCCCCCATCGCGAAGGAGATCTTCAGCAATGCCCTGCCCTACCTGAATGTGGCGAAGAGCTATACCACCCAGGAGGGCCAGCAGGCCGCCGGCGAAGTGGTCCAGGTTCCTGACGTGACCGGCATGTCGTCCGGGAGCGCGGCGGGAGCTGTCCGGGCGAAGGGCCTGAAGGCCGCGTTTATGCCGTCCAGAACCACAGGCAGTTTCAAGGTCGTCGCCCAGTATCCGAAGGCCGGCCAGGTCGTGAAGAAGGGGTCGACCGTTTACCTGTATAAGAAGTGACCTGAAAAAAAGAAAATAGAAAGGACGACCATGGATCCCATTACCATCGGCGAGATCATCGAAGCGACACAGGCAGAGCGCCTTTCCGGCGACCCGGCGGAGACCGTCCGCGGCGTATCCACCGACTCCAGGACCGTCGAGGCGGGTGACCTTTTCATCCCCCTGATCGGCGAGCGGAACGACGCTCATGACTTCCTGCCCCAGGCGGTTGCCCGGG
>CACZTH010000112.1 GCA_902784035.1 uncultured Eubacteriales bacterium | reverse complement strand
TTTTCACCAGGGTTTTCGGATTGCAGGAGATATAGACGATCTCGGGGACGCCGTAGGAAGCGATCTTCCCCACAGCGTCCGGCATGATGCCGGCCCGGGGCGGATCCACCACGATCACATCCGGTTTCTCCTCCGACTGGGACAGCACCTGAAATACATCTCCGCACCGAAATTCACAATTGGTCAGGCCATTCATCTCCGCGTTCCGCCTGGCCGCTTCCACGCTCTCCGGGACCAGTTCAACCCCGATCACCCGGCCGACATGCCGGGCCAGCACCTGACTGATGGTGCCGGTCCCGCAGTAGAGGTCGAAAACGGTCTTCCCAGGAAGATCATCGATCAGGCCGACGGCCTCCGAATACAATCTTTCGACGGCTTCCACATTCGTCTGGAAGAAAGCGAAGGCGTGGACCTGGAAGCCCAGTCCCAGGAGCTGCTCCGTGTACCAGGGCCTGCCGGAAAGGACCCAGAGCTCATCCGCGATCACCGCGTCCGCTTTCCCGTCGTTCACGGTATGGAGGAAACCGATGATCCGCCCGTTCAGGGGGAGCTCCTTCAGCCGCTCTACCCAGGCGTCTTCGTCGAAACCGGGTTCTGAGGTCGTGACTATGTTGACCAGGATCTCCCCGGTCCTTTTTCCGTCGCGGATCACCAGATTCCGAAGAAGACCCCGGTGGAATTTTTTGTTATATTTCTCGTAGCCCTCTTCCAGACAGAAGTCAAGCGTGGCCCGGAGGATCTGGTTGTAATCCGAGGAGACCAGCTGACAGGCGTCACAGGTGACCACCGACATGAAGGACTTTTTCCGATGCATGCCCAGTGTCAGCGGCCCATCCTTCTGAAGATCTCCGAAGGTATACTCCATCTTATTCCGATAGGCGAACCTGGCGCCCTCCGGACAGCCTTCGATGGGATCGAACCGGGGCGGATCGATCTCAGCCTGCTCGAAAAGGCGGTGGACTTCCAGTTCCTTCTCCTTCAGCTGATCCTCATAGGAGACATCCTGGTAGAAGCAGCCTCCGCAGAGGCCGGCATTAGGACAAACCGAGGTGTGGGGTGCGTCGTTCATGCGTCAAGCCCTCCGTATTTCGCGTAGAATTCTTTCTTATATTCCAGGAACCGCTCATCTTCGATGGCCTGCCGGATATTCTTCATCATCGTGATCAGAAAATGGAGATTGTGTTCTGTCAGCAGCATGGCCGCCATCATCTCGCCGGCTTTAAACATATGACGGATATATGCCCGGCTGTAGTGGCGGCAGGCGTAGCAGTCGCATTCCGGATCCAGCGGGCTGAAGTCCCGTTCGAACCGCGCGTTTTTAATGTTCAGCCTGCCGTGAGAAGTCATGGCCAGTCCATGACGGGCAATCCGGGTGGGCTCCACGCAGTCGAACATGTCGATGCCCCGCTCCACGCCTTCAAACAGGTAGTCCGGAGTCCCCACCCCCATCAGATATCGGGGCTTCTCGGCAGGCAGCCGATCCACGCAGTCATCCAGAATATCCAGCATCAGCTCCTTCGGCTCGCCGACGGATAAACCGCCGATGGAATAGCCGGGCAGATCCAGATCGGAGATCCTCTCCGCGCTCTCCTTCCGAAGGTCCTTATACATTCCCCCCTGCATGATCCCGAAGAGGGCCTGCTCCTCCGTATGATGGTGGGCGGTCTTACATCGTTCCAGCCAGCGGCAGGTCCGCCGCATGGAATCTTCGATATAGGCGTGATCAGCCGGATAGGGGGCGCACTCATCGAAGGCCATCATGATATCAGAGCCCAGAGCCGTCTGGATCTCCACCGCCTTCTCCGGGGTCAGCATATGCCGGGACCCGTCGATGTGGCTCTGGAAGGAAACGCCCTCCTCCGTGATCTTCCGGAGCTTGCCCAGGGAGAACACCTGAAAGCCGCCGGAATCTGTCAGGATGTTCCGGTCCCAGTTCATATATCGGTGAAGTCCGCCCGCCTCCCGGATCAGCTCGTGGCCGGGCCGGAGATAAAGGTGATAGGTATTAGAGAGGATGATCTGGGCCCCCATCTCCTTCACCTGCTCCGGGCGCATACACTTCACCGCGGCCTGGGTGCCCACCGGCATGAAAACCGGAGTCTCGATGGGCCCATGCTTCGTGACGATCCTGCCTCTCCTGGCAGCGCCATCCTTCTTCATAACCTGAAAGGTCAGCGATCCGCTCATGTGTTCTCCTGTCTGTTCACTCGATCAGCATGGCGTCGCCGTAGCTGAAAAACCGATACTTCTCTCTCACTGCCTCCCGGTAAGCCTCTAAGATCTTTTCCCGGTCATAGAGGGCCGACACCAGCATGATCAGGGTGGACTTCGGAAGGTGGAAATTAGTGATCAGGGCGTCCACGATCTTAAACTCGTAGCCCGGGTAGATGAAAATCCCTGTTTCCCGCCGGCCCGGCTGGATGTGCCAGCGTCCGCCTTCCCGGACCGCGGCGCTCTCCAGGGTCCTGGTCGAGGTGGTGCCCACGGAGATGATTCGCCGGCCCTGATCCAGCGCCCGGTTCACCGCGTCGGCGGCCTCCTCACTGATGCTGTATTCCTCGAAGTGCATGTGGTGGTCTTCCACCTTCTGCTCCTTAACCGGCCGGAAGGTTCCAATCCCCACATGAAGGGTCACATAGACCAGTTCCACGCCCTTCGCCTCCGCCTTCCTGAGCAGGTCCTCCGTAAAATGGAGACCGGCGGTCGGCGCCGCTACCGAGCCATCATAATGGGCATAGACCGTCTGATAGCGATCTTCATCCTCCGTGTCCGCTTCCCGCTGAATATAGGGAGGGAGGGGCATCTTCCCCAGCTCCTCCAGCCGTTCCATGAAAATCCCATCATAATGAAAGCGGACGATCCTGGTCCCATCCTTCCCATAGCCGGTAATCTCCGCCCAGAGCTTCCCCTCTCCGAAGGAGACGGTATCGCCCGGCCTGAGCCTCCGTCCGGGCCGGACCAGGGATTCCCAGTCATCCCCCTCGATCCTGCGGCTGAGCAGGAATTCCACACGGGCGCCCGTCCCTTCTTTCACCCCGAACAGGCGGGCGGGGATCACGCGGGAGTCGTTCATGACCAGGCAATCGCCCGGGCGTAGATGATCCAGCACATCATA
The DNA here is from genome assembly GCA_902784035.1 of uncultured Eubacteriales bacterium. Lineage (GTDB taxonomy): Bacteria > Bacillota > Clostridia > Peptostreptococcales > Anaerovoracaceae > Aminicella. The sequence continues at coordinate 6,352 of CACZTH010000112.1, read as the reverse complement.
GAAATGCTCATGGGAAATGGTCCCCTTCTCCCTGTTAAGCACCATGAGCCGGCAGCCATCCCGCTGTTCAGACGGCGCCTGGGCAATCAGCTCCTCAGGGAGGTCATAATCGAAATCATTAATATCCATATCTGCTGCTTTCTGGTCCGATCAAAGGAATTTCAGCTGGGCGTCCGTCCGTCCCCGCCGCGGCTCCTCTTCCTCTTCACTCTCTTCCTCGTCCTCTGGTATTCCCCGGTTCAGGTCTCCGTCATAGGGATAGGGAATTCCCATGTGCTCGTAGCCAAGCCTGGTGACCATCCTGCCCTTCGGCGTCCGATACAGGAGACCGGACTGAATCAGGTACGGTTCCCGGGCGTCTTCGATGGTCACCTTTTCTTCCCCGAGAGAGGCCGAGATGGTATCGATGCCGACAGGGCCGCCGCCGAACCGCTCGATGATGGTTCGGAGGATCTCCCGATCCAGCCGCTCCAGCCCCAGATGGTCTACCCCCAGGGCATCCAGCCCGGTCCTGGCCGCTTCCAGGTCAATGGTCGTCTTCCCCTGGACCTGAGCGAAATCCCGGACCCGCTTCAGAAGCCGGTTCGCCACGCGGGGCGTCCCCCTGGAGCACTGGGCCAGGAGGGCCACCGCGTCGTCCTCGCACTGGAAGCCCAGGAGGCCGGCAGACCGCCGGATGATGCTGCCCAGGTCATCCGGCCGGTAAAGGTCGAATTTCGCCAGGACCCCGAACCGGTCCCTCAGCGGGGCAGACAGGCTGCCGGCCCGGGTCGTGGCCCCGATCAGGGTGAACCGGGCGATGTCCAGCCGGATGGACCGGGCGGAAGGACCCTTCCCGATGACGATGTCCAGGGCGTAATCTTCCATCGCGGAATACAGGACCTCTTCCACGGACCGGTTCAGCCTGTGGATCTCATCGATGAAGAGGACGTCATGGTCGTTCAGATTGGTCAGAATCGCGGCGAGATCCCCCGCCCGCCCGATGGCGGGACCTGAGGTGACCTTAATCTCCACCCCCAGCTCATTCGCGATGATGCCGGCCAGGGTGGTCTTCCCCAGCCCGGGAGGACCATAGAACAGCACATGATCTAATGGCTCGTGACGGAGCTTGGCGGCTTCGATGAAGACCTTCAGATTGTCCTTCACCGCCGGCTGCCCGATAAAATCATCCAGATACTGAGGCCGGAGGGTGTTCTCCCGCTGCTCGTCCCCTGCCTGGAAGGAGGTGGTGGTGATCATTTCCTTATCCATAAATCCTACTCTCTTACAGGAATGACTTCATGTTCCGGAGGGCTCTTCGGATGTATTCCTCGCCGGTAAGTCCGTCGTCCGGAATAGCTCCAACCGCGTCTTCCGCCTCTGCCTTCGAATAGCCCAGAGCGGTGAGGGCTTCCACAGCCTCCCGCCGCTGGGAAGTGGGAACCGGGGCTTCTCCCTTCCCGCCTTTTCCACCCAGCAGGGCGTCCTCCCCCATCTTATCCTTCAGCTCCAGGACGATCCGCTGGGCCGTTCGTTTCCCAACCCCGCTGGCCGCGGTCAGGGCCGCCGCGTCTTCCAGGGCGATGGCCCGCTTCAGTTCGCCCACGGGCAGGATGCTCATGACCGCCATGCCGGCCTTCGCCCCGACCCCGTTCACCGTGATCAGGAGGCGGAAGAGCTCCAGCTCCTCCATGCTGCTGAAGCCATAGAGGCTCATATCATCTTCCCGGACGGTCATCAGCGTATAGACCTTCACCTCTTCCCCGTCCAGGTGCCGGTAAAGGGGCGAATTCCCAGCCAGGGTGATCAGGAAGCCGATGCCGCCCGCCGTCTCCACGATGCAGGTCCCGTCGATCGCGGGATGAAAAATGCCTTTCACATATCTGATCATGTTAAATCCCCTTCCGGATCTTCAGCCCCATAGGGAGATCCTCCCCCCTGTTCTCCAGGATGGCCTCCAGCCGCCGGCTCCCGGTCCCGCTGCAGGCGTGGCCATGGCAGATGGCGGCCGCAGCGGCGTCCGCCGTGTCATCGGGCTTCGGCACCTCCTCCAGGTTCAGGATCGTCTTCACCATTTCCTGGACCTGCTTCTTCTCCGCCCTGCCGTAGCCCACCAGGGCCTGCTTGATCTGGAGGGGCGTATATTCATTCACATGGAGGTTCTCATTCACACAGGCGAGGATCGCCACTCCCCTGGACTCGCCCACATGGATGACAGTCTTCGCGTTACTATTGAAGAAAAGCTCCTCAATCGAAGCTTCCTCAGGCCGGTATTCCTGGATGATGGAGATCAGGCCTGAATAGAGGTGCTGAAGCCGGAGAGGCATTTCTGTCCCCGCGTCTGTCGTCAAAGACCCGTAATCCACCGCCCTGAAATGATTCCCGTCCATATCCAGGACCGCCCATCCCATGATGGCGTAGCCCGGGTCAATGCCCAGTATCCGCATGCCGTCCTCCTTCACGTCTGCTCATAAGTCAATCAAGTATACCATAAGAACAGGTGTTTGTCTATGAAGACCGCGACGCCATGACCTGATGACAGGAGAAAAGCCTTCGGACGGTCTTCGGAGCGCCCGCGGGCGGACAAAAAGCGGCCTCTCTGGGCGGACAAAAGGCGGCCAGGTTCACGGTCGTCTGTCCAGTCGATTTTTGTCCCTGCCCCGACGGGTTTCACCTCCTTTCGTGGGGGTTCATAGGAAGGATGACGATTTTTGTTTATTCATTTTTATTTATACTTATGATATACTGAGGCCTAGGGAATGTAGAAAAGGAGACGGCGTCATGCGTTATTCCAGACAGAATAAAATCCTTGAATTGATTGAGAATAATGAGATCGAGACCCAGGATAAACTGGCGGCCATGCTGAAGCAGGAGGGCTTCGAGGTGACTCAGGCCACCATTTCCCGTGACATTAAGGAACTCCAGCTCATTAAGGTCCTCTCTTCCTCCGGAAAATATAAATACGCGGTGAGTCACCAGAGCAACGCGCCGATTTCGGACAGGTTCGTGAAGATCTTCCGGGAAACGGTGCTTTCTGTGAAGGCAGCGAAGAACATGCTCCTGGTGAAGACCCTGTCGGGCTGCGGCAGCGCGGCGGGAGAGGCCATCGACAACCTGGGGATCCCCCACCTGGTGGGGACCATCGGCGGGGATAATACAGTGCTGGTCATCGCGGAGGACGACCAGTACGTGGAAGAAATCCGGGCGGTCTTCAACGAGATGATCCAGTCCAGGAAGCCGGCGATCTGAATGGCTTGGGCGGCGGGACCGCCTGAGATAGGCAGAGGCGGGAAGGAGCCTTCGGCAGTAAGGTCAGCGTATGATCAGACATATCAGCATCGATGACTTCGCGGTCATCCAGAATACGGAAATCGATTTTCAAGACGGATTGAACGTGATCACCGGGGAAACAGGCGCAGGCAAGTCGATCGTGATCGAGGCCATGAGCCTGGCCCTGGGGAGCCGGGCGGATTCGTCTTTCGTGCGTCATGGCGCGAAGAAGGCGAAGATCCAGCTTCTGGCGGACCTGAACGGTGAGGAGATCTCTGTCGTCCGGGAGGTCTCGGCCAGCGGCCGCAATCTCTGCCGGCTGAACGGGGACATCGTGCCTTTGTCCGTGATCCAGCAGCGGATCTCTTCCCTGGCGGACATCCACGGCCAGTATGACAACCAGACCCTCCTGGACCCGGACAGCCACCTTCCGCTGGTGGACGAGTTTCGGAAGGAAGAGATCGGGCCCGCTCACGCGGCATTCGAGGAAGCCTACGAGGTCTATAAGTCCGCCCGCGGCGCCCTGGACGCTCTGCTTCGGGAAGAGAAGGAGACCCGGAGGATGCGGGACCTCTACCAGTATGAGGCGGAGGAGATCGAGGGCGCGGCGCTGAAGCCCGGCGAGGAGGAGGACCTGACAGAACGGGCGTCGGTTCTCCGAAACAGCGAGAAGATCGCGGAGGCCGCGGCGGTCTGCGGCCAGCTCCTTTCTGATCCTGACCATGGCGCCCTCCAGCAGATGGAGGAGGCCAGGTCGAAGCTGGACGGCATCCGAACCCTTACCCGAGACCTGGAGGAATGGAGCGGGCGGCTGGAGAGCCTCTGTCTGGACCTGGAGGACCTGACCAGCCAGATCGACCGGCTGGCGGACCAGGTTCAGTATGAACCTGGAGAACTGGACTGGGTGATCAACCGGCTGGCGGAGATCGACGGGCTGAAAAAGAAATACGGCGGAACGATCGAGGCGGTCCTGGCCAGAGGCGAGCGGGCCCGCACCCTCCTGGAACGGGCCGCGGTCTTCGGGCCGGAAAAGGCCCGGCTGGAGCAGGCCTCGAAAGAAGCTCTCCGGGACCTGCGAGAGCGGGCGGATGCCCTGTCGGAGAAACGTCGCGCCAGCGCCGAGGCCCTGTCCCAGGCTGTCGAGCGGGAACTCCGGGAACTCAATTTCCAGGACGCCAGGTTCACGGCGGATATCCGCCGGGCCTCCGCTATCAGCAGGACCGGCCAGGACACCTGCGAATTCATGATCTCAACCAACCGGGGCGAACCGCTGAAGCCTTTGGCGAAGACCGCCTCCGGCGGTGAAATCTCCCGGGTCATGCTGGCGATTAAGACTGTGACCGCCGCTTCCGGCGGCCCGGAAGCCCTGATCTTCGACGAGGTGGACCAGGGAATCAGCGGGATCACCGCCAGTGTGGTCGCCCGAAAGCTCCGGAAGATCGCCGCCGGCAGGCAGGTGATCTGCATCACTCACCTGCCCCAGATCGCGGCGGCGGCGGACCACAGCTACCGGATCTATAAGGACACCGATGAACAAGCCACCTATACCCATGTGGAAGCCCTGGACGGAAACGACCAGGCCAGGGAGATCGCCCGCCTTCTGGGCGGCGATCAGGTGACAGAGACCACCCTGTCCAGCGCCAGAGAACTGATCGGGAAGATGCGGGGCGCGGGAAAATGAAGAAGAAATAGGCGGAGCCGTCAGGCTCCGTCTTTTCACGCGCGCGTTCTTCCCTGTTTCCCTCTGGTTATATCTGAGCCACGAAAAGCTCCAGGGCAAGCCGGGGCTCCAATACCCCGCTGATGATCTGGAAGCTGGCGTCGTAAGCGGAAAGGAGAATGCTCCGCATCCGGTCCAGAGAGTACCTTCTGGCGTAGCCCATAGCCTTCTTCACCCTGTACTCATGAATGCCGGTCCGGTCATGGATTCCCCGCGCCGACATGCCCCGGGGGTCAGAATCCATGAATTCCCTCACCATGTAGAGGAGCTCCATCTGGGAGATGATGGAGCCTAAGAGAGACTGAACGCTGTTCGGGTCCCGGGACAGTCGGTTCTGGATCATCTCGAAAGCCTTCTTCTTATCATTCCCGCTGATCCCATCCAGCAGGTCGAAGATAAAGGTCTCTCCCTCCCCGTCTACAGCGTCCAGGATGTCTGACCGCTCCACCAGGCCGTTCTCCGCGTGGGCGGCGATCTTCTCCAGATCATTCGCGAACTGATCCAGTCGATACTGGCTCTCCTTCACGAAGTAGCCGGTCTCCTCGATCAGAAGATCCATGTCCCGGGACCGGATCTTCAGTCCCCGAGCCGCCAGCCGCTTGGCCGCGAAGGAACGGAGCTCCTTCATGTCCAGGGGGTCAAAGGAATAGCAGGAGGCGGTCTTCTTCAAGGCCTTCACCAGCTCGGACTTCCCATTCACAGAAGCCGCCATAAAGACCAAGAGCGTCCGCTCATTCGGATGCGCCAGATAGTCCTTCAGCCGCTCGATGTCCTCTTTCCCCCAGCCCTTCGCCTGTCCCGCCTGAAGCAGGGGCGGGATGTTCCTGACCAGAACCAGCCGGCGGGCGGAAAACATGGAGAAGGTCTCACAGCTCCGAATGATGTCTTCAGCGCTGCCGTTCTCCTCATCGAAGAGGGACATGTCCATGGCTTCCATTCCGGGCGCCAGATACCGCTTCTTCAGCATGTCCTTCGCCCACCGGATCAGATAGGTCTCTTCCCCGGTCAGAAGGACCGTATCCTTCACGGTCTCCTGCCGGAGTTCCTCCATGAAGACGCCGAAGCTTCTTTTCGGTGCCGTTTTCTTTCGATAGTCTGCCATAGGCTGAGTATATCATTTCATGGTGAAGATTTCCATTCCGTCCGGCCGGATCCGGACGCCGATCGCCCCGTCCCGGTCTGTCCTATATACCCTGGCGCCGGCTTTCCTGAGCCGCGTTAGAGCTTCCCTGGTCGGATGCCCGTAACGGTTCATTGTTACGTGGAATTGATACAAAATTGTGTCACCGTCGTCCGCTGTGTTCGTCAACTAGAAAGTGAGCCACGCGCTGACTTGATTTTGAGCCACCCAGCGCTGATTCGAAAGTGAGCCACCCTCACTTC
>CACZTH010000111.1 GCA_902784035.1 uncultured Eubacteriales bacterium | reverse complement strand
GAGAACGGCTACATCGTGCCGGGTCTGGGCGACGCCGGGGACCGGATCTTCGGGACGAAATAGGCCGAGACAGGACGGAATCGGACGAAATTCGGCGAAACAGGACGAAATTCGACGAGAGTCGACGATATTTGGCGCTGCACCCCGAAATCCCGGGATACGGTAGACAATAGGTGACAAAAAAATTATAATAGTCACCTATTGTTGTTTCTTCGGGATAAAGATTAGGGACAGGACATGAAGAACATTCGAGGCGGAGAGAAACGGGAGCCGGCCCTCTGGGAGGCGCTGGTGACCCTGGGCTTCCTGGTGGCCATGCTGGCTGTCGGGATCATGAAATATCACACGGATCCCCATGTGCCCATGCTGCTGGGGACCATGGGGGCTGCCCTGATGGCCCTCCGCCTGGGCTATAAATGGAAAGAGATCGAGAAGTCCATGCTGGACGGGATCTCGAAGGCCCTTCAGTCGGTGGTCATCCTGATGATCATCGGCGTCCTGATTGGGGTCTGGGTGGATACCGGGGTAGTGCCCACCATGATTTACTATGGGCTCATGATCCTGAAGCCCTCGTACTTTTTCGTCGCTTCCATGCTGATCTGCTCCATCACGTCTCTGGCCACCGGCACCTCCTGGGGGACCATGGGGACCATGGGGGTCGCTCTGATGGGGATCGGACTGGGCCTGGGGATGGAGCCGGGCATGACCGCCGGCGCCATCATTTCCGGCGCCTACTTCGGCGATAAGATGTCGCCCCTCTCTGACACCACCAATCTGGCCCCGGCCATGGCGGGAACCGATGTGATGTCCCATGTCCGATTCATGATCCTGCCCACGTCCATTACCTACGGCGTCTGCCTGGTGATCTTCGGCATCCTGGGCTTCACCCAGTACCACGGAGCTTCCGTGGACCTGTCCGCCGTGGACGAGATTCAAAAAGCCCTGTCCGGCCTGTTCACGATCAACCCGGTCCTTCTTCTGCCCCCGGTTATCGTCATCGTCGCCGTCGCCAGGAAGATGCCCGCCATCCCAGGCATCACCCTGGGCATCCTGTCCGGTGGGATCCTCGGCCTCCTTCTCCAGTCGAAATGCACGCTTGGCTCCCTGTTCAGCGCCGGCATGAGCGGCTATGTGGCCAAGACCGGCATGGCGGAGATCGACAGCCTTCTTCAGAGCGGCGGCATTAAAAACATGATGTTCTCGGTCTCCATGACCATCATCGCCATGATGTTCGGCGGCATCATGGAGGACACCCACCAGTTCCAGGCCATCGTGGCCAGGCTGAAGGTCTTCGCCCGGCGCCCGGCCAGCCTGGTGACCACCACGATCTTCACCTGCCTCCTCTCTAATATCCTGATGCCGGAGCAGTACATCTCCATCGTGGTCCCCGGCCGCATGTTTTCGGAAGAATACCGCCGCCAGGGCCTGAGCCCGACCACCCTGTCCAACGCCCTGGAGAGTTCCGGCACCGTGACCTCCGCTCTGGTCCCCTGGAACACCTGCGGCACCTTCATTCTGACGACCCTGGGCGTGAGCACCATGGCCTACGGGCGCTGGGCCATTTTCAACTGGCTGATGCCCATCGTCTGCATCCTTCTGGCTTTCGCCGGCGTGACCGTGGCCAATACCGATGGCGTCCGGTTCTGCAAGCTGAAGAAGGCGCGGAGTGAAGAGGGCCGGGCGGCCGATGAGGAAGAAGCCTGACGCAGGGACAATCTGCCAAAGGCTGCCCGGCAGGCGCTCATCCCATGGCTGCCGGATGGACGTATTGAAAAAAGAAAATGAGGCTGACTCAGTGGGGGTAGAATACATACCACAATTCGCTGAGTCAGCCTCGTTCTGTCTGCCGCCGCAATTATTTAGATCTGCCCCGGGTCATTCCTTCGAGTAACGCCGCAGGCCTGCTGGGCCCACCCTGCTTTTCCCGGTACATGCGGTTAATGGTCTCCTGGGCATGCTGTGCCATGTGCTTATCCCGAAGCCGGTCCCGCTCGGCCTGGATGCCTAACAGCTCGTCCGCCACCTGGTCCAGGGGCAGACGGGGGCAGGCGGCCAGGTAGCCGTACATGCGGCGGAAGGTATATTCTGTGCACATTTCCCGCGCCACCAGCCGGGCGAAGTCCTCCGGGTAGCCTTTCTCCGTCATCAGCGCGTAGAGACGGTCTGCCCGCTCGCAGTTGTCTTCAGTGCTTTTCATCGGCAGGCTCCTTTCTGCGCGGCCCCAGGCAGCGGCGGGGGTGGGCGGATCAGCTAAGTTAGGAAGGCGCCCGCCCGTCCGAATCCTGGAGGTCCGCGGCGCCGGACCCCGGCAGGATGATTATACTAAAACCGGACAGACGCTGTAAAGCGGCGGGCGTCCTCCCATGAAAACGAGATTGAAGGCGGAGGCGGATGCGGGTAGAATGGTGAACATGGAAACGGAAAACGCGCGCCGGGAAGAGGCGCGGAAAGCAATCGAGGGGCTGGCCAGGGACCCGGCGGTCCAGCGAATGAAGGCCTTCCCCCAGCACGGGCGGGTGTCCACCTACGCGCACTGCCTGAGGGTGGCCCGCCTCAGCTGCGAGCTGGCCATCCGATGGGGCTGGGACGTGGACCTGCGCCGGCTGGCCCGGGGCGCCCTTCTCCACGACTACTACCTCTACGACTGGCACACCCGGGGCGACCACCTGCACGGCTACCACCATCCACGGATCGCGGCGGAGAAGGCGGGCGCGGACTTTCGCCTGGATGAGCGCGAGAAAGGGATCATCCGAACCCACATGTGGCCCCTGACCCTCTTCCACCCGCCGACCTCCCGGGAAGGCTGGCTGGTCTGCCTGGCCGATAAGATCTGCACTGCCCGGGAGTGGAGGGATGGAAAAAGGCGGCCTCGGCGGGACGGCCGGAAATGAAGCCGGCGCTGAGAACGCCTGACGGGAGGCTTTTGTCCTGAGAAAGTCATCTGCCCCAGGCAGACTCATGAAGAAAGGAGCAGCATGATCATCGCGCAGTACTTCGTCGAATTCATCTTCTACAGTTTCCTGGGCTGGGTCTGGGAGTCCATCTACTGCACCCTGATGGACCACCATTGGCAGGACAGGGGCTTTCTCTTCGGGCCGATCTGCCCGATCTACGGGTCCTGCGTGGTCGTGGCCCAGCTGGTCTTCCGGTATATGCCGGGCCTGTCGGGGCCGGGCCTTCCGCTCTGGGCGGTCTTCCTGGTCTGCGTGGTGGGGAGCGCCATCGCTGAGTTCTGTACCTCCTGGATCCTGGAGATGCGGTTCCACGCCCGCTGGTGGGATTACAGCAAGCTGCCCCTCAATATCCAGGGGCGGATCTGCCTGCCGGTCAGCCTTTGCTTCGGGGCGGCCGGGGTGGTCATCGTGAAGTACCTCCTGCCCCTGGTCACCAGCGCGCATTCGGTCCTGCCGGGCCTGGCCTATGAGGGGGTGGCTCTGGGCTTCGCTCTGGTCCTGGGCGGGGACTTCGCCCTGACGGAAGCCAGTCTGTCAGCCCTCCTGAATGAGATCGAGGCTTATCATCAGGAATTCAATGTCCGGGCCCAGTCCGTCTATGAACGGTTCCAGGCCGCGCCGGAGACCCTGGCTGAGGGACTGGCGTCGAAAAAAGCCGATTTCCAGGAGGAGGCTTTGGAACGCCGCGCTCTTCGGGAGAACGACCGGGCCGAACTGGGCCGGGAACTGAAGGAGAAGCGGGAGGAGCTGGAGCGCGCGGCGGCCGCCCGGCGCCAGGAGATGGAAGACGCGGCGGCCTCTCTTCAGGACAGAAGAGAGGAGCTGGAAGCCCTGGCCGCCCGTCGCGCCGCCAGCCTGTCAGCGGGCTCTCGCCACGCGCTCAGGAATATGGTGGCCTTCCATCCCTTCGAAGAGGCTGGAGAAAACGCCGCGAAGAAGGCTGGTGAGAAAACGGGGGAGAAACCTGTCCTGAAGATCGCCGGTCTGACCGATCGGTCCCCGGCGGAGCGGCTGAAGGAGGCCCTGAGGAAGCTGGAGGAGAAGTAAAGGAGGACAGCATGAAGTTCAAGCCATTCGAGTCAGCGGGAACGGTCTCTGATGTGGACAGAGATTACGCGGGCGCCCAGCGAATCGACCGGTACAGGATTGGTGAAAAGGCCTTCTACTTCCCGACCTTTCCCTCGGTGACCTATGTGCCCTTCAGGGACATGGGGCAGGTGAGGAGCCGCCAGCAGGGTTACAGCGCCCGCGGCTGCTGCGGGAGCGGGAGTCTGAAGCTGGAAATCGTTGCCATGGAGATCGGCGGGAAGGTGAAGACCTTTCAGTTCGGGTCCGCGGAGGCGGCGGAGAAGGCTGTCGCCCTCATCTCGGAGAGAATGGGGAGACTCTGAGCTGGCCTTGACCATTCACCTGCCCGATCAGGTCTGTGAGAGGACATGCCGCTTCGAAAGGGGGGCGGCATTTTTCATTAGGCGGAAAGTCATAGTAGAGAAGTAGGTTTGGCGAAAGTATATCCTGGGTTATTCGTACAGAGTCCGGATTAATGGACAGTATTAATGGTACACTTAAGGTAAGGAAGGATTAGAACGAGTCTATTGGCATAATTATGAGCCTCGTGTGGTATAATTGGAATAATCCGAGAATTCTAATAATTGCAGTAGTGATTAATACTATGGATGAGAGAATGAATGCGCTTTGGGCGAAGAAAGATGATCAGGAGGGTCAGCTGAAATGGTTGCCTTTAATAGTCCACCTGAAGGATACGATGGAGGTTTCAGGCTGGCTCTGGAATCATTGGTTGAGTGATGGACAGCGGGTATATCTCGTGAACCAGATGGAACCCAGGAATCCAGAACTTAGTGAGAAGGCAGTGCGATTCTTAGGTGGTGTTCATGATATTGGGAAGGCAACGCCTGCGTTTCAGACGAGGCGCGGTATTCATTCCGGAGAGGAATTGGATTACTGTTTGCTTGACAAGTTGGAAAGAAGCGGGTTCACAGGGATTTCCTCATTGATACTGTCTTCGCCGCGTCAGTCTCATCACTCTTTAGCGGGAGAAGTGATCCTGACACGCTACGGTGTGAAAGCTGATATTTCTTCTATCGTTGGAGGGCATCATGGGAAACCGGTCGATAGCATCAGCGTCTGTGATAAACAGAAAGCATATGGCGAAAATTATTATCAGGTAGAGAACGGGGAAGATCCGATTTATCAGAGGTGGGAGTGCGTTCAGAAAGAGATTTTTACGTGGGCGCTACAGGAATCGGGGGTCAGAGACGTGGAGCAGCTTCCCGAATTTTCTGAGCCTGGGCAAGTACTACTGTCTGGCCTGATTATCATGGCAGACTGGATCGCGAGTAATGAGAGCTATTTCCCTTTGATCCCGATCGAGCAGGAGCATGTCTGTGAAGAGAGTAGATTGCGCCAGGGGATTACTCAGTGGTTTAGAAATCACCCGATCGAATTTAGCGATTGTCCAGGCGCTGAGGAAATATTCGAGCACAGATTTGGATTTCGGCCAAGAAATTTTCAACGAAGGATTTTCGACACGATTGGTAAGATCCATCAGCCGGGGATTGTGATTATCGAAGCGCCTACCGGAGGTGGTAAGACAGAGACTGCGCTGGCCGCTGTTGAACAGCTGATGGCCAAAACTGGCAGGAGCGGACTGTTTTTCGGTCTGCCGACCCAGGCGACATCGAATGGGATCTTCACCAGGGTGCATAATTGGCTGGATCATCTTACTGCATGGCTTGGAGTGGATAGTTCTATCAGGCTCTGCCATGGGAAAGCTGCTCTGAATAGTGAAGTACAGCAGATCGCCGCGAAGGGAACCGGCAGCCATATCGATGAAGATGGACGGGCGGAGGGTTCTGTAATTGTAAACGAATGGTTTTCTGGTCGAAAGGTCAGCGCCCTGGATGATGTCGTTGTTGGGACGGTCGATCATTTCCTATTGACCGCCCTGAAACAGAAGCACCTCGCCCTTCGGCATTTAGGGTTCAGTAGAAAGGTCGTGGTCATCGACGAGGTACATGCCTATGATGTCTTCATGCAGCAATATCTGTTCGAAGCGATTCGTTGGATGGGCGCCTATCACGTACCCGTCATTTTGCTTTCCGCTACATTGCCACCGGAACAGCGGGCTGAGCTGATCGGGAATTACCTCATAGGGCGAGGGGCGATGAAGAGGATTAAACAGAATGATCCGGTACTGACATCCCTGAAGCGTGCGAGGGGGTATCCATTTGTCAGTTACACGGAAGGAAATGAAATCCGGTACGAAGCAGATTTTCCCGCCCAGAAGAATCGGAGTG
>CACZTH010000110.1 GCA_902784035.1 uncultured Eubacteriales bacterium | reverse complement strand
GTTTCCCCAACATCCATCCCCTACCCTACATCTAATCACGAGCCGCAACCTGCCCGATTATTTAATCGCGACACACAACCCTGTAAATAACGCCTTGGATAACTTCCCTATGTGCTGTTTTTCAGCCAGATTTCAAGGACGCTGAAATTTTCCACGATTCCCGAAACCCGCTGATTTCAGCAGGTTCCGGCCTCGTCTTATTATTTCTTCGACATTAACGCTACCGTCTCAACGTGGGTGGTATGCGCGTCCGTCTTCGTATTCATGATGCAGATGGGCTTCGCCTGCTGCGAAAGCGGTTTCGCCCGGTCGAAAAACGCCTGTAACATCTGGCTGAAGAATCTGCTGGATTTCATGGTGGGCGCGCTTGTTTACTATTTCATCGGATTCGGGCTGATGTACGGGAATGACTGGCACGGCCTGATCGGCATCAACGGGTTCTTCACCCCGTTCAACCAGGACCTGCAGATCTGGCAGACCTATGACGGCACGCTTTCGCCGCAGGCCTTCCTCCTGTTCCAGACGATGTTCTGCGCCACGACGGCGACCATCATCTCCGGGTCCGTGGCGGAGCGGTTCAAGTTCAGCACCTACATCATGGTGAGCTCGTTCATGACCGGCATCGTCTATCCCATTATCGGGCACTGGATCTGGGGCGGCGGCTGGCTGTCGCAGCTGGGATTCACGGATTTCGCCGGTTCCGGCGCGGTTCACCTGGTCGGCGCTACGGCGGCCTGTGTCTGCGCGATCTCCGTGGGCCCGAGGATCGGGAAGTATGTGAACGGGAAATCGATCGCGATACCAGGGCACAACATCCCCATGGCCATGCTGGGCGGCTTCATCCTCTGGGTAGGCTGGTACGGGTTCAACCCCGGCTCAGAGCTGGCCTTCGACAACGTGACGATCTACACGACGGTGACGACCACGCTGGCGGCGGCCGGCGGCCTGGGAGGCATGGCCTATACCTGGATCCGCTACGGGAAGCCGGATCCGACCCTGTCCATGAACGGCGCGCTGGCCGGCCTGGTGGCCATCTGTACGGGCGTCGCGGAGGTCTCCTATGTGGGGTCGATCCTGATCGGCCTCATCGCGGGGATCCTGCTCCCGATCAGCGTATCGGTCATGGATAACAAGTTCCATGTGGATGATCCGGCGGGCGCCATTTCTCTGCACGGATGCAGCGGCTTTACCGGCGTATGGCTGGCGGGCGTGTTCTCTACCAAGAACGGGCTGCTGTACGGCGGCGGGCTGGCCAGGCTGGGCGCGCAGCTCCTGGGCGACGTGGTCATCGTCGCCACGACAGCGGCGCTGGTCTTCCTGTTCATCACCCTGCTGAAGAAGACCCTGGGCATCCGGGTCAGCAGAGAGATCGAGCTGAAGGGCCTGGACATCACGGAACACGGTATGGAAGCGTATCCGACCATGTAGAGCTCGACAGGTCAGAAAGGAGGAGAACCGTATGGCGAAGATGAGTAATGTGACGATCATCATCAACCCGGACAAGCTGGCGGAAATGAAAACAGCGCTGAACCAAATAGGGATCCGGGGCATGACGGTGACCCATGTGGAGGGCTGCGGAACGCAGCTGGGCGGCATGGGCCGCTACCGGGGAAACGAGGTGGACATCAGCCTGCTGCCGAAGACGAAGATCGAAGTGATCGTCTCGAAAATACCCGTGCAGACGGTGATCGACGCCGCGCTGGAAGTGCTGAAATCCGAGAGCATCGGCGCCGGAAAAATATTCGTCTATGACGTGGAGAAGGTCGTTAGGGCGCGGACGGGAGAAACCGATTACGACGCCCTGCAGTATAAAGATGAAAAATAACAGTAGGAGGAAGAAGAAATGACGTATCCGAAGGTTGATTTCCTGTACCTGAGTGAAGCGGACATGATTAAGGCCGGTGTGACCGACAGCGTGAAATGCACGGAATGCATGGAGGAGACACTGAAGCTCCTGGACGCGGGAGACTATATGATGGGCGGGAAGAACGGCAACTCACACGGCTGTATGATCCAGTTCCCGAAGGAGCCCAAGTTCCCCGGCATGCCGGCTGACGGCCAGGACAGGAGATTCATGGCCATGCCCGCCTATCTGGGCGGCAAGTTCCAGACCGCCGGCGTGAAGTGGTACGGGTCCAACGTGGACAACCGGGATGTCGGTCTGCCCCGCTCCATCCTGATGGTGACCCTGAATGACAAAGACACAGGCGCTCCGATCGCGTTCATGTCCGCGAACCTGATCAGCGCCTACCGGACCGCGGGCGTGCCGGGCGCCGGCGTGAAAAACCTCGCCAGAAAGGACGCGAAGGTCCTGGGCATCGTCGGGCCCGGCGTCATCAACCGCGTGACGGTCGAAACCTTCGCCGCGCTTCGGCCCACCCTGGACACCCTGAAGATCAAAGGCAGAGGAAAGGCCTCCATCGACCGGTGCATCGAGTACGTGAAGGAGAAGTGCCCGCAGTTTAAGAACATCATCGTCTGCGATACCCTGGAAGAGTGCGTGCGGGATTCCGACATCATGAGCTTCGCCACTTCCACACCGGTGGGCGGCCACAGCACCTATCCCTATATCGAGCCGGAATGGATCAAGCCGGGCGCCCTGCTCTGCGGCATGGGCGCCATGGATACCAGCGAGGAGCTGATCATGGACCCGAAGACCAAGCTCGTCGTGGACAACACCGGCCTGTATGAATCCTGGGCGGAGGAGTATCCGTACCCCACCTTCGATACCTGGTTCCTGATCGGCAGCAAGTTCACCGACATGATCCATGAGGGCAAGCTGACGGAGGACCGGATGGAAGACCTGGGCGGCATCCTGAGAGGGCGCCTGCCCGGCCGCGAGAGCGACGACCAGATCATCATCTACTCCATCGGCGGCATGCCCATCGAGGATGTGGCCTGGGGCCGCACCATCTATGATTACGCCATGGAGCACGGCATCGGCACGAAGCTGAATCTGTGGGACAAGCCGTACCTGTTCTAGACCGCCGGGCGCTCGACCGCCGAGCGGCGGAACATCCAGAGATATCCGTTCCCATCACGGGACACCGGGCCTTCCGCCCGGGTCCCGTTTTTTCATTATCTTTCCGGCGCGGGCAGGCTGGGGCAGCCGACGCCCTCACTCACCGAAGAACAGCTTCATGTCATCCTCCACCGTACCGATGCCGGCGATGCCGAAATTCTCCACCAGGACCTTCGTGACGTTCGGCGACAGGAAGGCGGGCAGGGTCGGCCCGAGATGGATGTTCTTCACGCCGAGAGACAGCAGGGCCAGAAGGACGATGACCGCCTTCTGCTCGTACCAGGCGATGTTGTAGACGATCGGAAGGTCGTTTACGTCGTCCAGACCGAAGATCTCCTGGAGCTTCAGCGCGATGAGGGCCAGGGAGTAGGAGTCATTACACTGGCCGGCGTCCAGGACGCGGGGAATGCCGCCGATGTCTCCCAGATCCAGCTTGTTATATTTATACTTCGCGCAGCCCGCGGTCAGGATGACGGCGTCCTTCGGCAGGGTCTCCGCGAACTCCCTGTAATATTCCCGCGAACGCATGCGCCCGTCGCAGCCCGCCATAACCACGAACTTCCGGATAGCGCCGCTCTTCACGGCCTCCACGATCTGATCCGCGAGGGCGAATACCTGGGCGTGGGCGAACCCGCCGACGATCTCGCCGGTCTCGATCTCCTTCGGCGGCGCGCAGCGCTTCGCCAGCTCGATGATCTCTGAGAAATCCTTTGTCTCTCCATAGGCTCCGTCGATGTGGCGGCAGCCTGGATAACCAGTGGCGCCCGTTGTGAATAGCCGGTCCCGGTAGCTGTCCTTCGGGGGAACGACGCAGTTCGTGGTCATGAGGATCGGGCCGCCGAAGCTCTCGAACTCTTCCTTCTGCTTCCACCAGGCGTTCCCGTAGTTCCCGGCGAAATGGGGATATTTCTTAAACGCCGGATAGTAGTGGGCCGGCAGCATCTCGCCATGGGTGTACACGTCGACGCCGGTCCCCCGGGTCTGCTCCAGCAGCATTTCCAGATCCCGGAGATCGTGACCCGACACGAGGATGCCGGGATTGCGGCGAACGCCGATCTCCACCTTCGTGATCTCCGGATCCCCGTAGGCGGACGTATTGGCCTCATCGAGGAGGGCCATTCCCTTCACCCCGTATTTCCCGGTCTCCAGGGTAAGGGCGACGAGGTCGTCAACGGTCAAAGTGTCATCCAGGGTCGCGGCCAGGGCCTTCTGGATGAAGGCGTCTGTCTCCGGATCATCCTTCAGCAGAGCGTTCGCGTGCTTCGTATACGCGGCCAGACCCTTCAGCCCGTAGGTGATGAGCTCCCGAAGGCTGCGGACGTCCTCGTCCCGCGTAGCCAGCACGCCGACGGCGGCCGCCTTCGCGGCGTATTCCCCTTCCCCGCCGTTCCAGCGGGCGGCTGCCGGAAGCCCGTCAGCGTCCTTCAGCTGCCCCAGGAGCTCCTGCTTCTTCCGCAGCGTCTTCGTGACGCGTGCCTGAATGGAATCCAGGTCAAAATTCGCGTTGGTGATGGTCGTGAAAAGGTTCACGGTGACCAGGTGGTTCACCTCCGCCGGGATCTCCGCGCCTTCCTCACGAAGACGGACCGCGACGGCCGAAATGCCCTTTGTTACATAAATCAAAAGATCCTGCATCGCCGCGACGTCCGGCGTCTTGCCGCATACGCCCCGCGCGGTGCACCCCCGGCACCCCGCCGTTTCCTGGCACTGGAAGCAGAACATTTTATTCTCCATGATGATTCCTCCTTGTCTCTATATTTCACTTCTTAATCCCTCCGCCCGCGGCCAGGGGGCCGGACCGGGCGGCTTGTCATTACGAGACAAATATAGTATGATGAGGAAGAATATTATGTTGTCATAACCACGGAGAAAGACTTTATGGAAAAAATGATGTCGCCGCTGTTTCGAGGTGTCACAGAAAAAGAACTGGCGGACATGCGGTCCCGGGGCTGCCTTCGGGAAACCGGCTGCCGGAAGGGCGGCATCATCTTCCGGACCGGCGAGGTGACGAACCTTCTGGGCATCGTGGTCTCCGGGAGCGTGAATGTCGAGAACATCGATCTCTGGGGAAACCGCAGGATCCTGTCGAACATCGCGCCGGGCGAGTCGTTCGGGGAGACCTACGCCGTCACAGGGGAGACACTGATGGTGGACGCCGCCGCCGCGGAGGACAGCCGGATCCTTCTGGTGGACGCCGCCGGGATCATCCGGCGGGAAACGTACGCGGATCTTTCCTGGAGCGGGAAGATCTCCCGAAACCTCCTGATGATCTCCGCCGGGAAGAACCTGATGCTCTCCTCCCGGATCTTGCAGTCCTCCTTCAAACGGTCCCGCCCCCGCATCATGTCCTACCTGTCTTCTGTTTCGGTTAGAACCGGAAGCCTGGCCTTCGACATCCCCTTCGACCGGCAGGCGCTGGCGGATTACCTGAACCTGGACAGGAGCGCCCTGTCGAAGGAATTATGCCGGATGCGGGATGAGGGGCTCATCGAGTTCCGGAAGAATCACTTCCGCCTGCTCTCCCAGCATGAAAATCCTCCCCTGGCGGACCGTTGAAGGGCGGAACGAGACTTCCCCACCGGAAGCGGGAATGAAGAAGAATCATATGAGAAAGATCAACCGAAAATCCATCGTTTTCCTAATGGCTGCCCTCCTGACCGCCGGTCTCCTGGTTTCCGGCCTGCTTACGGCCTGCTCGGCCCCATCTGGAACCGCCCCGGCGAAGAAGGCCGCGTCCTCATCTTCCTCCGGCGCCAGCCAGACCAGGACCGCGAAGGCCTCTTCGAAGACCTCGCCCTCGAAGGCCAGCGCCGCCGCGAAAGCCGCCCCCTCTTCAAAGGGCGGCCTGCCCGCCGTCTATACCTGGAACGAGAAGAAGGCGCCGGATTACGTTCTCCGGGCCGGCGCCGCCCGGGTGTCGAAGGCGCCGGCGGCCGGCCAGGTGGTCTATTCCCCCCTCGACAGCCTGGGCCGCACCCGGACCGTCACCGCCACCGTGACCTACGCCATGGTGGCCAGATCCGCCGGCCGGCGCCAGGAGATCCCGGAGGACCAGGCCCCCTCCGGCTGGGGCCATAACGGTCCAGCTCACATCGCCCTGTATAACGGCCGTGTCTATAACGGATATTTTTGGAACCGGTCCCACCTCCTGGCCGACTCACTGGGCGGCCAGGCCAGCCGACGGAACCTGATCACCGGCACCCGGACCCAGAACGTAGGCGCCAATGATGGAAGCGGCGGCATGGCCTTCACCGAGCGCCGGGTCGTCCAATACCTGAACAGCCACCACCAGGTCACCTGCTTCTACCGGGCGACCCCCGTCTACATCGGCAGCGAGCTCCTGCCCCGGGCTGTCGCGGTGGACGTTCGAACCTCTGACCGGGCCCTGGACATGCGGGTCATCGTCTATAACTGCGCGAAGGGCTACACCATCAACTACCGGACCGGCACCTATTCCGGCTCAGGCGCGTCGACGAAAAAAGCCGCCGGCTCCCGGTCCGCGTCGAATAACGGCGGATCCGCCGCCAGGTCCTCCAGCTCAGCCAGCTCCGGCAGCTCCTCCGGAAAGTCTGCCAGCTCGTCCAGATCCAGCAGCTCCGCCGGCGCCATCGCCCCGAACACCACAGTCTACGTGACCGGATCCGGGAAGCGCTACCACCGGACCACCAGCTGCCCGGGCCTCCGCCAGGCGAAGCGGATCACCCCCGTCACCGCCGCCGAGGCGAAGCGCCGCCATAAGACGCCCTGCGCCATCTGCTGGCGCTGACACCGGCCGAGGGGGCCGCGCTATGATCGACGTGTGCCGGCGAAACGACCGAGGGATGAGACCCATAGATGACGCCGAATGATCCCTGAAAAGCCGGCGAAGGGGCCGCTCCACCGCTCTTCCAGCCGTGGAACGGCCCCTTCATCATCATTCTTCGTAATGGGCCATGTAATTCAGGACCCTCCGCTTATCCGCGCTCCATTTCGGGGCCAGGAGCAGCTTCTTCGGCCCGTCGCCGGTGATCCGGTGGACACAGATATCAGGCGGCAGGATGGCCAGGGCCCGGTCAACCAGGTGACAGTATTGATCCAGAGACAGGACCCCGAAGGCCGGTCCGCGGCGGCTTCATCGCCTCCGCGGTCCGCGAGGACGCGGAGGTAATCCTGACCCAGCTTCGTCCCCCGCAGGATATGAAGGAGCTGGAGCTTGACCCCGTCAGGATGGGGCGAAAGATCCGCCAGATACTGGACGGAGGCCATCATGTCCTCCTCTGACTCTCCCGGAAACCCGAAGATCAGGTGGACCACCACATAGAAGCCGGCGCCCTTCAGCCGCCGGTAGGCCTCCTCGAAGACCCGAAGGGGATAGCCCCGGTTGACCCGGCGGGCGGTCTCATCGTGGATGGTCTGAAGACCCAGCTCCACCCAGACCGGCTTGACCGCGTTGACCCTTCCCAGCATGGCCATGATGTCCGGCCCCAGACAGTCCGGCCGGGTACCGATGGAGACCGCCGCGATCTGCGGGTCCCTGGCCGCGTCGAGAAACATCGTTTCAAGCCGGGCAGGGTCTCCATAGGTATTGGTAAAAGACTGAAAATAGGCGATATAGCGCCGGTCCTCCGGGGCGATCCTGGCCGGGAACTTCGGGTCCACCCTTTTTTTCGCCTCCCGGATCTGGTCCGTCACCGGAGCCGGAACCGCCGCGAATTCTCCCGACCCGCCCTCCGAGCAGAAGGCGCAGCCGCCCGCGCCGACCCGTCCGTCCCGGTTGGGGCAGGTACAGCCAGTGGACAGGGCCAGCTTATAGACCTTCGTATGGCAGGTCTCCCGAAGGTAGTCTGTGAGCTTGTAATAAGGCCGCATCAGAGGCTGCTCCCCTTCATCCGCTTCTCGAAGGTCAGCCGGTCTCCTTCCCGGCCGACCTGCCGGAGGCCGGCCCCTTCCAGGACCTTCACCGAACCGACGTTTTCCGGCTCCGCCCAGGCCCGGACCGACCGGATGTCCGGAAGCTCCGCCAGATAAGCCACAACCGCGCCGGCCGCCTCGGTGGCCAGGCCCCGCCCCCAAAACCGCCTGAAAACGCTGTAGCCGATCTCGATGGATCCTTCCGCCGGATCATAATCGTAAGCGGCGATCAAGCCCGCGCACTCCCCGGCCCACTCCATGACCCAGGAACAGGTCTCCCCCAGGGCGTCGGATTTCAGGTCCTCCGCGATCTTCGACTCTGCCTCCGCCAGCGTCCCATAGGGATTCCAGCCGGTATAGGCCCACATCTCCGGAACCAGCCCCAGCTCCTGATGGAGGCCCGCCGCGTCCTCAGGACGGACCTCCCGAAGCAGGAGCCTGGCAGTGCGCAGTTCTTTCGTTCGATTCATCGTATTACCTCCCCCTGTTATTATAGCAGTGATTGGACAAAGCTTTCACCAGCGCACGTCCGGCCGGATCCGAAGACTGTCCTCCGTCACCAGACAGGGCAGCTGGAGGATCCGGACTCCCGCCGCCCGGGCCGCGTCCAGGGCCTCCCCGAAAGCCGGATGGGTCTCCCGGTTGGGCAGGACCTCCTCACAGCCCTCGCTCTGGATCACGAAACCCACCGCGCACTGGATCCCCTGGCCCGCCAGCCGGGTAAGCTCCCGGAGATGCTTCACGCCCCGCTCCGTGGGCGCGTCCGGAAAATACCCGACCCCGTCCCGAATCAGGGTACAGCCCTTCACCTCCAGCAGACAGAGGCGGCCCTCCCTCATCATCCGGAAATCGAAGCGGGAATTCCCGACCGTACACTCCGGGGTGATCTCGTCAAATCTGCCCAAATCCGCCAGCCATTCCTTCACGACGATATTCGGAGCCTGGCTGTCGATGTTGAACAGCCGTCCGTCTCCCCGGTAAACAGCGACCAGGTCGAAGGCTGTCTTCCTGCCGGGCCGGTCCGCCCGGGCCAGGACCGCCCGCGCGCCCGGCGCCAGCAGCTCCCTGAGCCGCCCCGTGTTCTTCACATGGACCCGGACCGGACCGCCGCCCATCTCCACCTCCGCCGCGAACCGGTTAAGCCGCCGTAAGAAAGTCCCGCGCTCGATGTTATTATATCTCATGGATGCCTCCTGTTCTCAAGTTCTGCCCGCCGGAAGTCCGCCCCCGTCCCCGGCAGCCCGGCAGCCCGCTTTCCCCATCTCTTCCCCGCCCGCAGGCGACCGCTTTCGTCTGGCCGGAAAACTTTTTTCTATATCTTGGCGTTACCTTCACAATTCAGGGGTAGACTGTAACTGACCTGAACTATGGAGGCGACCGCTTGCCGGGACCGCCCGGAGGGCCGGAGCTGACGAACGCCCGCCGGGGCCGCCCGGAGGACCGG
>CACZTH010000109.1 GCA_902784035.1 uncultured Eubacteriales bacterium | reverse complement strand
GACGCCCCGGACAGATGTTTTTCTGATCGATATCGACGATCCGAAGGAGGCCTACATCGATGAGCTGATGGGCATGCGCTACACCCGGGTCCCGGTCTGCGAAGGCGATTCTGACAACATCATCGGGATCCTGAACCTGAAGGATTACCTGGGGAAGGTCATTCAGGAGGGAACCAAGGACTTCGACATCCGATCCATCCTCCGAAAGGCCTATTTCGTACCGGAAACGAAAAACATCGCCACTCTTTTCATGGAAATGCAGAAGGAGAAGCAGCATATCTCGATCCTGATCGATGAGTATGGCGGCTTCAGCGGCATCTGCACCATGGAGGACATCATCGAAGAGATCGTCGGGGACATCGACGACGAGTATGATGAGGAAGAAGAGACCATCGACCAGATCAGCGAGGACACTTACCTGGCAGACGGAAGCGTCTCCCTGGACGACTTCAATGAAATGGCCGGCACAGACCTCAGCTCCGAGAACAGCGAAACGATCGGGGGCTTCATCCTGGACCTGATCGGGGAGATCCCGAAGGACGGCTATGTGAACCGGACCGTGAACTTCGGCCGGTACGAATTCACGATCCTGTCGGTGAAGGAACGCCGGATCGAGCGTGTGAAGATTCATATCGGGAAAGAAAGCGGTGAGGACGGCCATGAGGAAAGAGAAGGAAGAGAATAGGGCGGCATCAGCGCCCCGGGCGGAAGCACAGGCCGCGGAGGCCGGAACACGGTCCCAGGAACCCGGGAATCTCCTCCGGAATGAGGCGCCGGAAAACCGGGCCCTGGCGGCAGCGGCCGTTCAGGCGGCTCTATCGGTCCCCGGTGTCAGCAGCATGAGCGCCACGGTCCACGACGCCCTCCGGTCCACCCTGTGGAATGACAGTCCGGAGACTCAGGGCGTCCGGATCTCCGGCGGCTGGCCGGACATCAGTCTGGACCTCTATGTGAACGCCGCCTACGGGACTCAGATTCCGGAGGCTGCCTGGGAGGTCCAGGCAGCAGTGAAAGAAGTCTATCAGGACACCTTCGGCGTCAGGCCGAAGGAGATCAACATCCATGTGGAAGGCGTGGAGATGGGAGGAAAGACAGAATGATGAACCGTAAGGACGCCCGGGAGATGATGATGAAGGTCTTCTATCAGCTGGACGTGAACCATGAATTCGGTACCGCCCGCTTCCAGGACCTGGTGGAGGAGAAAAAGACCGGGGGACAGCGGGATTACTGCCGCCGCCTCTTCCAGGAAATCAACGCCCACCGGAAGGACGTCGACCTGGAAATCTCGAAGTACAGTCTGAAATGGAAGCCTGACCGGATGGCGAAGACCGACATCGCCATCCTCCGCCTGGGGGTCTGCGAGATCCTCTACCTGCCTGACATCCCTGATTCCGTTGCCGTGAATGAAGCCGTGGAGCTTGCGAAAAGGTACGGGACCGATAACGCGCCCCGCTTCATTAACGCCATTCTGGGGAAGGTCGTCCAGGAAAAACCGCGGGCTGAGAAAACATCTGGGAAAACGGCTGAGAAGGAACCGGAAGAAGAAGCCTCAGAAGAACAGCCCCGGGAATCATCCAGGAAGGACCCTCTGGCATGAAGACCTTCCTGGGCTTCGACACCAGCAACTATAAGACTTCCTGCGCTCTGGTCCGGGAGGACGGGACCATCCTGCGGGATGAAAGAAAATTTTTGACCGTCCGGCCGGGCGGCCGCGGGCTCCGTCAGCAGGAGGCGCTCTTCCAGCACGTTCAGGCCCTGCCGGACCTTGTGGCCAAACTGTTTCAGGGCCTGGCGCCGGAAGAACGAGCTGAGCTATCCGCCGTGGCCTGCTCGGTCCGGCCCCGGCCGGTGGAAGGCTCCTATATGCCGGTCTTCACGGCGGGGCGGGGGGCGGCCGTGACGATCGCCAGCGCCCTGGATATTCCCTGCTATGCCTTCTCCCACCAGGAGGGCCATGTGGCGGCGGCGGCGAAGGACCAGCTTCCGGAAGACACGGAGCCCTTTCTGGTCTTCCATTTCTCCGGAGGGACGACGGAGGGGCTCCTGGCCCGGCGGACGCGGGCAGGCTATCAGCTGGAGAAAGTCGCCGCCACGAAGGACCTGGCCTTCGGCCAGGTCATCGACCGGGTAGGCGTGGCCCTGGGCTGGCCTTTCCCAGCAGGAGAATATGTGGACCGGGCGGCGATGGCCTGCCAGACGCCTGGAGAGCCGCTTGCCCGCCTCCGGGTGGTCGGGGGCGGCATCAACCTCTCCGGCATCGAGAGTCAGGCCCAGCGAAGGATCCAGGCGGGGGAGGCCCCGGATGTCCTGTGCCGGGCTGTGATGGACGCCGTCTGTGAGGGCGTCCGGAAGCTGACGGCGTGGGCAGCGGAGGAAACGGGCGTCCGGCGGGTGCTTTTGTCCGGGGGCGTGAGCTCCAGCCAGTATCTCAGGACCAGCCTTCACGCGGAAGAGAAGCTCCAGGTCTGGTTCGGGGAGCCCTCCCTCTGCCAGGACAACGCCGTGGGCATCGCTCTGTTAGGAGGAATGATGTATGCCGCTGAAGCCGATCACCGTTTCACAGCTGAATGAGTACATCGACCGGGTGCTTCAGATGGACCCGCTGCTCTCCTCTGTCCGGGTGAAGGGGGAGACCTCGCGGGTGAATTATAACGCCAGCGGTCATGTCTACTTCTCACTGATCGATCAGGACAGCCAGATCCGCTGCTTCCTGCCCCGGGACGCCGTTCCTTCGATCCCGTTCCAGCTGGAGGCCGGCATGGCGCTGATCCTCACCGGCAGCGTCAGTGTCTACCGGAAGGGCGGGTCCTACTCCCTCCGGGTTGAAACGATCGAGCGGGAGGGGGAGGGCGCCCTGCAGATGGCCTTCGAGGCGCTGAAGCGGAAGCTGGATCAGGAAGGCCTCTTCGCGGAGGAGGCGAAGAAGCCGCTGCCCGTCTTTCCCCGGAAGGTGGGGGTCATCACCTCCGGCACCGGCGCGGCTGTCCGGGACATCCTGAAGAACATCGCGGCCAGGAACCAGTGCTGCGATGTGACGGTTTACCCCGTACCGGTCCAGGGCCAGGGGGCGGCGGAGAAGATCGCCGCCATGATCGACCTGGTCAACCGAAGGTTCCCGGAAACGGATGTCCTGATCGTAGGCAGGGGCGGCGGTTCCCCGGAAGACCTTCAGGCCTTTAATGAGGAGGTCGTCGCCAGGGCCGTCTTCCGGTCGAAGATCCCGGTCATTTCCGCCGTCGGCCACGCCATCGACCATACCATCTGCGACATGGCGGCGGACGTTTCCGCGGAGACCCCGACGAAGGCCGGCGTCCGGGCGGTTCCGGACACCCAGATCCTGTCCGCTCAGGTGGAGGACCTGAAGGCCGCCCTGCTCCGGGAGCTCCAGGGGCGGCTTGATTTCTTCCGGATGCGGACAGACGCCCTTCGGACCAGCCTGCTGACCCAGCTTCGGGCGAAGGAAACCGCCGCCCGTTCCGAGATCGACCGGCTTCGGCTGACCCTGGAATATAAGGACCCCCGGAAAATCCTGGCCCAGGGCTATACCATCCTCACAGGACCGGACGGCCGGGTGATTCCGGAAGCGGCCCAGGCGGCGCCGGGGGACGGCTATCAGATCCTTTTCCGGGACGGGAAGGCGGACGCGAACCTGACCCGTGTCCTGCTCCGTTCCGGGGAGGGGATCGCGCCGGCGCCTCAGACCGGTTCCCACTCCGAAAACGAACCCCGGCGGACAGCGGAAGGTCCAGACCATGAGACAGGAGGCAGAGCATGACCCCGAAGACCGAGAAATTCGAAGACGCCCTGAAAGCGCTGCAGGAAGCGGCGGATAAGATTAAAGACCCCGCGACCAGCCTGGAGGACGCCATCGCCTGCTATGAAGAAGGCATGAAACACTACGAGGCCTGCCGGAAGATCCTGGACACCGCCTCCCAGAAGATCACCACCTTCGAGGAAGGAGAAACGGAAGAATGAAACCATTTCAGGAATATAAAGACCTGGTGGAGAATAACCTGCTCCGGTACATGCCGTCGCCGGATCCCCAGGACGCCACCCTGTTCGACGCCATGACCTACAGTCTGACCGCCGGTGGCAAGCGGCTCCGGCCCGTCATGGTTCTGGCGGCGGCCGACCTGGCCGGGGGCAGTCTGGAAGACGCCATGCCCTTCGCCTGCGCTATGGAATACATCCATACCTACTCGCTGATCCACGATGACCTCCCCGCCATGGACGACGACGACCTTCGCCGGGGCAAGCCCACCAATCACGCGGTCTACGGGGCCGGCATGGCTACTCTGGCGGGAGACGGGCTCCTGTCCCAGGCTTTCGATGTGATGACAAAGGCTGTCCTGCGGGCGGCCGAATCGGAGGGCCCGGAGGCGGCCATCCGGGCTGTCCGGGCCCTGGAGGCCGTGTCCCAGGGCGCCGGCGTCCAGGGCATGGTGGCCGGCCAGGCGGCGGACCTGGTGAACGAGGATAGGCCGCCCTCAGAGGAGGCTTTGATCTTCATTCACCGGAATAAGACCGGCGCCATGATCCGGGGCGCCATTCGGGCCGGCCTCCTCCGGGCAGGCGCGGACGATCAGACCCTGGAAGCGATGACCGTCTACGCGGAGAAGCTTGGCCTGGCCTTCCAGATCGCGGACGACATTCTGGACGTGGTCGGAACGGCGGAGGAACTGGGGAAGAACCCCGGCAGCGATGAAGAGGAGGGAAAGCTTACCTGGGTCTCCCTCTATGGCATGAAGGCCAGCCGGGAACGGCTCCACCAGCTGACCCTGGAGGCGGAAGACGCCATCTCGGAGCTGGCGGAGAAGGAATTCTTCCTTCAGCTCGTGCGAAAACTTGAGACGAGAACGAAATGACAGAAACGAGATTGAAAAAACTGGAAGAGTATGACTTTCCCGAGGATCTGAAGCATATGAGCAATCGGGAACTGGACCTGCTCTGTGTGGAGATCCGGGAATTCCTGATCGACCATGTTTCTAAGACAGGAGGCCATCTGGCTTCCAACCTGGGGGTGGTGGAGCTTTCCGTCGCCCTCCACCGGGTCTTTTCCAGCCCGAAAGACAAGCTGATCTGGGACGTGGGCCACCAGGCCTATGTCCATAAGATCCTGACCGGCAGGGCCAGTCAGTTCGACACCCTGCGTCAGACGGGCGGCCTGTCCGGCTTTCCGAAGTCCTCTGAAAGCCCCCACGACGCTTACGACACCGGTCATTCCAGCACTTCGCTGTCCGCGGCGGCGGGCCTGGCCGCCGCCAGAGACCTGGCGGGGGAAAACTACCATGTGGTAGCCACCATCGGGGACGGGGCTCTGACCGGCGGTATGGCCTATGAGGCCCTGAACAACATCGGTTCTTCCCGGTCCCGGGTCATCGTCGTGGTGAACGACAACGGCATGTCCATTTCCCGGAACACAGGCAGCATGCATCAGCACCTGAACAAGCTCCGTTCCTCGAAGGAATATACCGCTACGAAGAGCCGGGTCAAACAGGTTCTGAACGGGGTTCCCCTGGTCGGGCCGGAGGTCGCCGACCTGCTGGGAAGCGCCAAGCAGGCCCTGAAGTACGCCCTCCTTTCCGGCGGCATCATGTTCGAGGAGCTGGGTTTTACCTACCTGGGCCCGGTGAACGGGCATGACCTCCGGTCCCTGATCAAGACCCTGGCCCAGGCCAAACACATCGACCATCCCGTGCTGGTCCACGTGCTGACGAAGAAGGGGAAGGGCTACCCGAACGCGGAAGAGGCGCCTAATAAATTCCACGGCATCGGCCCCTTCGATCCGGAGACCGGGTCCCAGATAAGTCATTCTGACCGGCCTACCTTCTCCAGCGTCCTGGGAGAGACCCTGACGTCGCTGGGGGCTGAATACCCTGAGCTCTGCGCCATCACGGCAGCCATGGGAACGGGCGTCGGCCTGGGGGATTTCGCGAAGACATACCCCAGCCGGTATTTCGATGTTGGCATCGCGGAAGCCCATGCCGTGACCTTCGCGGCTGGCCTGGCGAAGGGGGGCATGCGGCCGGTGGCCGCCATCTATTCTTCCTTCCTCCAGCGGGCCTATGACCAGATCATCGAAGACGTCTGCCTCCAGAATCTGCCGGTCCTCCTGGCCGTTGACCGGGCTGGCTGCGTCGGCGCGGACGGAGCCACACACCAGGGCCTCTTCGACCTGGCTTATCTCCAGGATCTGCCGAACATGCGGATCCTGACCCCCGTCTCTACGGAAGATCTCCGGGTCATGGTCGGTTACGCCCTGACCCTGGACGGCCCCTGCGCCATCCGGTATCCCAGGGGCGGGGACCCGGCGTCTGACCTGCCGCCCGCCCCGGCGCAGGAAAACGCCGCGGAGAACCTGCGGCTGGCATCGGGGAGCGACGGCGACCTCTGGGCAGTGGGAACGGAGCTGGCGGCGGCGTCCGCGGTCCGGGACCTGCTTCTTGCCCGGGGTCTGGACCTGGGCCTGGTGGCCGTCCGGTCCGTGAAGCCCCTGGACCTTTCTCTGTATGAGGAGCCCCCCCTCCTGTGCACACTGGAGGACGGCGTGGTCTACGGCGGCTTCGGGGAGCACCTGCGGGCACAGCTCCCGGCTGGCCAGAGGGTCCTGACCTTCGGCTGGCCGGACCGGTTCATCGAGCATGGGTCCATCCCGGACCTCCGGAAGAAATACGGGCTGGATCCCGCGTCCATCGCGGAAAGGATCGGTGAAGCGCTTGAAGACACCGAAAAAAGAAAGGCTTGACGTCCTGTTGGTGGAGAAGGGTTTCTTCAGCAGCAGGGAACGGGCCAAACGGTCCATCATGGCCGGCACCGTTTACGTGGACGGGCAGAAACTGGATAAGGCCGGCATGAAGGTGGATCCGGCGGCGGAGATCGAGGTCCGGGAGGAAAAGCTCCGCTACGTGGGGCGGGGCGGCCTGAAGATGGAGCGGGCCATGGATGCCTTCGGCATCGAGGTCCGGGGGCTGACCTGCATGGACATCGGGGCGTCCACCGGCGGCTTCACCGACTGCATGCTCCAGAATGGGGCGGCGAAGGTGTACGCGGTGGATGTCGGCTACGGACAGCTTGACTGGCGGCTTCGGAGCGATGACCGGGTGGTGGTCATGGAGAAATGCAACGCCCGTTACCTGACGCCGGAGGAGGTCGGTGAAATGGTTGATTTCGTCAGCATCGACGTCTCCTTCATTTCCCTGGGTCTGATCTTCCCGGCTGTGCGAAAGCTGCTCCTGCCGGGCGGCCGGGGGGCTGCCCTGATCAAGCCCCAGTTCGAGGCGGGCAGGGAAGAGATGAAGGGGACCGGCGGCATCGTCCGGGACCCCGCCGTCCACAGGGCGGTCATCGAACGGGTGCTGGGGCTGGCTCTGTCCAGCGGCCTGTCTCCTCTGGGCCTTACCTGGTCCCCGGTTAAGGGGTCGAAGGGGAACATCGAGTACCTGATGTATTTTCAAAACAGCCTGTCTGAGCCGACATCCTCCGTCGGCGCTCAGGAGATCGATGAATTGGTAAAAACGTCTCACGAGGCCTTATAAGCGGCCTCAGACAGGGACGGGAGGGAGAGATTGGACA
The DNA here is from genome assembly GCA_902784035.1 of uncultured Eubacteriales bacterium. GTDB lineage: Bacteria > Bacillota > Clostridia > Peptostreptococcales > Anaerovoracaceae > Aminicella. The sequence goes on along the minus strand of CACZTH010000109.1, from coordinate 4,612 downwards.
GAGAGAAATTATCGCCCATGATGCGGCAGTACATGGAGATCAAGGACCAGAATAAGGACTGCATCCTCTTCTACCGGCTGGGAGACTTTTATGAGATGTTTTTCGACGACGCCAAACTGGTGTCCCGCCTTCTGGAGCTGACCCTGACCGGCCGGGCCTGCGGACTGCCGGAGCGGGCGCCCATGTGCGGCGTCCCTTTTCACTCGGCGGATTCCTACATCGCCCGGCTGGTTGATATGGGCTACCGGGTGGCCATCTGCGAGCAGCTGGAGGATCCGGCCACTACGAAGGGAATGGTGAAGCGGGGGGTCATCCGGGTGGTTACCCCGGGCACCGTGACCTCCGGCATGATCCTGAACGAGAATGAGAACAATTACCTGGCCAGCTGTTTCCTGGACGGGGAGGGGATGGCGGTGGCCTGCTGCGACATCTCCACCGGGGAACTCCGGGTGACGGAGAAGCAGTTCGGGAACGGCCTCTTCGAGGACATGATCAATGAGCTGGTGAAGGTGGACGCGAAGGAGATCCTGGTCAACCAGTCCCTGCTGGACCAGCACAGCGAGGAAGAGCTGAAGCGGCTGACCGGCGCCTTCATCCATAAGATGGAGGACCCTTATTTCGCGGTCCGGGCTTCTGAGGAAGCCATCCGCGCCCAGTTCCAGGGCCTGAGCCTGACCGCCCTGGGCCTGGAGGGAAGGGAACGGGCGGTCCGGGCCATCGGCGCCCTCCTGGCCTATCTGCTGGAAACACAGAAGCAGGACATGAAGCAGCTGATCCGCTGCCAGTATTATGAGATAAATGGCAGGATGGCCCTGGATAAGGCAACCCTCCGGAACCTGGAGATCACCGAAACCCTGTTCGACCACCGGGTCCAGGGTTCTCTGATCGGGGTCCTGGACCGGACCCGGACAGCCATGGGCGGGCGGCTCCTGAAGCAGTGGCTGCGGGAGCCCCTGAATGAAGCGGGGGAGATCCGCCGCCGCCTGGACGCGGTGGAAGCCCTGACCCAGGCCCCCCTCATGCTGAACGACCTGACCGAGGCCCTGAAAAGGGTCTATGACTTCGAACGGCTGGGCGGGAGGATCGCTTCCGGTTCGGCGAACGGGAAGGACATGATCGCCCTGCGTCAGTCCATCGGTGCCCTGCCCGACCTCCGGGCCGCCCTGTCGGAGCCGGGCGCCGCTCTTCTGGAGGACCTGCGGGAAGAGACGGAAGATCTCCAGGATCTCTACCAGAAGATCGACGCGGCCATCACGGAGGACCCCCCGGTCACCATTCGGGAGGGTGGCCTGATTAGGGCCGGCTATTCGGCGGAGCTGGACGGGCTGAAAGACTCCATTAAAGACGCCAAGCAGTGGATCGCCGGCCTGGACCGCAGCGAGAAGGAACGGACCGGCATCACGCATCTGAAGGTGGGCTATAATAAGGTTTTCGGCTATTACATCGAGGTCAGCCGGTCCAACCTGGACCAGGTCCCGGAGGATTATATCCGCAAACAGACCCTGGTAGGAGCGGAGCGGTTCGTGACCCCCAAGCTGAAGGAGATGGAGAACCTGGTCCTGAACGCGGAAACGAAGATCAACCAGCTGGAATATGACCTGTTCACGGCCCTCCGAACCGAGATCGGGACCGCCATCGCCCGGATTCAGCGGACCTCCCGGGCCGTCGCCCAGCTGGATGTCCTCGCTTCCTTCGCCGCCGTCAGTCTGAAGAACGGATATGTGAAGCCCTTTGTCGACGAGAGCCGGGACCTTTCGATCGTGGGCGGCCGCCATCCGGTCATCGAACAGACGATTGAAGACGGCCTCTTCGTCTCCAATGATACGGAAATGAACGACAGCGACCGGTCCATGCTGATCATCACAGGCCCGAACATGTCCGGGAAATCCACCTACATGCGGCAGACCGCCCTGATCGTCCTGATGGCCCAGGCCGGCTGCTTCGTCCCGGCGGACAGCGCCCGGATCGGCGTCGTGGACCGGATCTTCACCCGGATCGGCGCATCGGACAACCTGGCCCAGGGTCAGTCCACCTTCTTCGTGGAAATGAGTGAGCTGGCTTACATCCTCCGGAACGCCGGACCCCGCAGTCTGATCATCCTGGACGAGATCGGACGGGGCACAAGCACCTATGATGGCCTGTCCATCGCCTGGGCCACCGTGGAATACCTGTGCGGGAAGACCCGGCGCATCCGGACCCTGTTCGCGACCCATTATCATGAGCTGACCGCGCTGGAGGAACGGCGGGAGGGCGTGAAAAACCTGAACGTAGACGTATCCGAGGCAGGCGGGGACATCGTCTTCCTCCACCGGATCGTCACGGGCCCCGCCAGCCGCAGCTACGGCATCCATGTAGCCAAGCTGGCCGGCGTCCCCATGCCCCTCCTGGAGAGCGCGGAAACCAAGCTGGAGCGGCTGGAAAGGGACGACGCGGCTTCCTCCGTCCGGGACGCCTTCGCGGACGAGCTGGCAGAGCAGGCGCCGCCGGCCAGAGCGCCCCAGCAGATGTCCTTTTTCCCGGAGGAAGACCCCCTGGCGGAGAAGATCCGCGGCCTGGACCTCATGAACATCACCCCCGCCCAGGCCATCCAGATCCTGTCCGACCTGAAGGCGTCCATCGATGAGAAGGGAGGTTCTTCCAGATGATCCGCGTACTCGAGAAAACCGTTGCCGATAAAATCGCCGCGGGCGAAGTCATCGACCGGCCCGTCTCCGTCGTGAAGGAACTGGCCGAGAATGCCCTGGACGCCGGCGCCAACTCTCTGACATGCGAGATCAAGAACGGCGGGAAATCCTTCATCCGAATCACGGATGACGGAACCGGGATCCCGGCGGACGAAGCGGCCTTAGCCTTCGTCCGCCACGCCACCAGTAAGATCGAGACCGCGAAGGACCTGGACGCCATCCAGACCCTGGGCTTCCGGGGCGAGGCGCTGGCCTCCATCGCGGCGGTGTCCCGGACTTCCATGATCACGAAGACCCGGGAGAATCGGACCGGCTGCCGGATCGTGATCCATGGGGGAGAGAAGATCGAAGAAACGGCCGTCGGCTGCCCCGACGGCACGACCATGATCGTGAGCGACCTTTTCTACAACACGCCTGCCCGCAGGAAATTCCTGAAGTCGGACAGCGCTGAGGCCGCCCGGATCATCGAGCTCATGTCCGAGCTGGCCTGCGCCAACCCGGAGGTCCGCTTCCGCATGATCTCCTCCGGGCGGACCGTATTCGCCACCCGGGGAGACGGGGACCTGAAGGGGACCCTCCTGTCCGTCTACCATAAGCAGGAATATAAGAACCTGCTGGAGCTGGAAGACGGAACCCCGGCCTATCAGCTGACCGGCTGCATCTCCCGTCCTTCCCTGTCCCGTCCCACCAGACGGGAGCAGGTCTTCTTCGTCAACGGCCGGGTCGTGGACAGTCAGGTGATGGCGGACGCTGTCAGCACAGGCTACCGGGAGCGCCTCTTCAGCGGCCGGCACCCTGTCGTCTATCTCTTCCTGACCTGTGATCCCGGCAGTCTGGACGTGAACATCCACCCCAGCAAGAGGGAAGTCCGTTTCCACGACGAAACGGCCGTCCGTTCCTTCGTCTCTGTGGCCATCCGAAAGGAACTGGCCAACCTGGACGCTGTGATCCGGGCCCAGGACTATTATAAGGAACTGGAAGCGCAGAAAAAAATCGATAAAGTGCCTGCCGAAGACCAAATAGACATAAAACATTTACTGGAAACCAAACGGGCAGAGGCCAGGGCAGAGCAGACAAAGGCGTCCCGACAGGCGTTCACTTCCCAAGTCCGGGAGAACGGGCCGGCTATCCGGGCGGAGGGGCCAGCGCGGACAGCCGATGAAGCCATTTCCACAGCGGAGCCGGAGCGGACGGGCGGGCAGACTGCCCCTGTCTCTGACGGAACGGCGCTGACGGAGAGCTCTCTGCCCGGGACAGCGCCCGACCGGGCCGGCCGGGCGGATTTCGACCTCCGGGCTGCCGGCCTCGCGCCCTTCGACATCCATGGCCTGACCATCACGGGCTGTATCTTCGACACTTATATCACCTGCACCGACCAGGACAGCTTCTACCTGATCGACCAGCACGCGGCCCACGAGCGGGTCTTTTATGAAAAGCTGGTGGGCGCCTACCTGAGCGGAAAGAAGCAGTCCCAGATGATCCTGACCCCCCTCCTGGTGGACCTCCTTCCGGCTCAGGCGGAGAACGCCGAGGAATGGATGACCGCCCTCCGGGACATGGGCTATGAAACGGATCTTTTCGGGCCAGACACCATCCGGATCACCGCCATCCCCACCTTCATGGAACTGGGAGAAGCGGAGAACTTCGTCCGGGATTTCCTGGATCAGTCGGAGGAAGGTATTCATCCGGCCAACCGGGTTGTGATCGACAAGCTCATTACCCGGTCCTGCAAGTCCGCGGTGAAGGCCCACGACCGCCTGTCCCTCCCGGAGATGCAGGCCCTGCTGGATCAGCTGGCCCTGTGCGCCAATCCTTTCTCCTGCCCCCATGGCCGGCCCACCTTCATTCGTTTCACGACCTATGACATCGAGAAATTCTTTAAGAGGGTGCAATAAGATGGGAAGAGATCGTATCCTGGTGATTTTAGG
>CACZTH010000108.1 GCA_902784035.1 uncultured Eubacteriales bacterium | reverse complement strand
GATCATCGGTCCGGTGGTCGACGTCCGTTTCCAGAACGGGGACATGCCGAACCTGCTGAATGAAGTCTACGTGATGCTGGACGGCAAGAAAATCACCCTGGAGGTGGAGCAGCATATCGGATCCGACCGTGCCCGCTGCATCGCCCTCTCCTCCACCGACGGCCTGCGCCGCGGGATGGAGGCCATCGATACCGGGCGGCCCATCCAGGCGCCGGTGGGGAAGGAGGTCCTGGGCCGCCTTTTCAATGTCATGGGAGAGCCCATCGACGAGAAGGGGGAGGTGAAGGCCGAGGAGTACCTGCCTATCCACCGGCCGGCCCCGGCCTTTAAAGACCAGGATACCTCCGCGGAGATCTTCGAGACCGGCATTAAGGTCATCGACCTGATCGCGCCCTATACCCGGGGCGGGAAGGTCGGCCTCTTCGGCGGCGCCGGCGTGGGTAAGACGGTCCTGATTCAGGAGCTGATCCACAACATCGCCACCGAGCACGGCGGCATCTCCGTCTTCGCCGGCGTGGGGGAGCGGACCCGGGAGGGAAACGACCTCTACAATGAAATGATGGAATCCGGCGTCATCAATAAGACCGCCATGGTCTTCGGCCAGATGAACGAGCCGCCGGGGGCAAGGATGCGGGTCGCCCTGACCGGCCTCACCATGGCTGAATATTTCCGGGACCAGGAGCACCAGGACGTCCTGCTCTTCATCGACAACATCTTCCGGTTCAGCCAGGCCGGTTCCGAGGTATCCGCCCTCCTGGGCCGGGTTCCTTCCGCTGTAGGCTACCAGCCCACCCTGGCCACGGAGATGGGCGCTCTCCAGGAGCGGATCACCTCCACGAAGGGCGGCTCCATCACCTCCGTCCAGGCTGTCTATGTCCCCGCTGACGACCTGACCGACCCCGCTCCCGCCGCTACCTTCACCCACCTGGACGCTACCACTGTCCTGAGCCGGGCCATTACGGAGCTGGGCATTTATCCCGCCGTGGACCCCCTGGCTTCCACCTCCCGGATCCTGGACCCCATCATCGTGGGAGAGGAGCATTACCAGGTTGCCCGGGAGGTCCAGGAGGTTCTCCAGAAATATAAGGAGCTCCAGGACATCATCGCCATCCTGGGTATGGAAGAGCTCTCGGAAGAAGATAAGCTGACGGTCTCCCGGGCCCGGAAGATCCAGCGCTTCCTGTCCCAGCCTTTTCATGTGGCGGAGCAGTTCACCGGCATGGAAGGGAAATATGTCCCGCTTCCGGAGACCATTCGGAGCTTTAAGGAGATCCTGGACGGCAAGCATGATAAGATCCCGGAGCAGATGTTCCTGATGTGCGGCAGCATCGACGACGTTGTCGCGAAATACGAGAAGTACGTGGGGAGGGCCTGATGGAAACGACGCCCCTGAAGATCATCACTCCGGAGAAGGTCTTCTATGCCCACGCGGTCCAGATGATCGTCATCGATGGTCCTACCGGGAAGGAGGGCTTCCTGCCGGGCCACGCCCATGTCCTGAAGCTCCTGGCGAAGGGCGGAAAAGTCCGCATCCAGGAGGCCGGAAAGGAGGGGACGGAGGCGTCCGGCCAGGCCGGGGGAGCCGAGCGGATCTGTCAGGTGGATGGCGGTCATCTGGCCGTCTCTGAGACCTTCCAGATCTATACCCCCGACGCCCGCTGGATCTCCGGTGACCCCCGAGAAGCGGCGGAAGCGGGGAAATGAGGCTGAATCAATGAGGCTGAACCGAAGCTGAAATGAGGGCGTTCCCGCTTCGTTCCCCTGTTAACCAAGAATGAAAAAGGCCTGATCATGTCTGTGATGAAAGATCCCTATCAGTTCCGATCCCTCCAGCGCTCCTGCTCCTCTGGCACGGCGATCTGCTGCGCCGGGCTTTTCCTCGGCGCCTGTATTTTCCATCTTCAGGACAGTCCTCTTCTCATGGGGATGGTCCTGGGCGGCCTGCTGGTGAACATCAATATGGGGCTCCTGGGGATCCTGGTCGCGGCCTGGGCAGAGAAGGGGAGGGCTGCTTTCGCGCCGCTCCTCTACCTGGTCCGGCTCGGGGTCTATGCCCTGGGGCTGTTCCTGGCCTTCCGGATTGGGGGAAAAGCTCTGCCGGGCTACGGACTGGGTGTGCTCTGCATCGTTCCGGCCCTCCTCATCTACGTTCTACGCCATCGCGAAAATTAATGGTTGACAAAAGCTTTACCTTAAGGTAACATTAGTATTGCTGTTGACGAAGAACAGCAGCGATGTTCCGAAGTAGCTCAATGGTGGAGCAACCGGCTGTTAACCGGTAGGCTGTGGGTTCGAGCCCCACCTTCGGAGCCATCTCATTTCCTGCCGGTGTGGCGGAATTGGCAGACGCACAGGACTTAAAATCCTGCGGTCCTTTCGACCGTACCGGTTCGACCCCGGTCACCGGCACATTTGTCATTTCCACGGCAGGAACATATCGCGGAGTAGAGCAGTTGGTAGCTCGTCGGGCTCATAACCCGGAGGCCGAAGGTTCAAGTCCTTCCTCCGCAACCAGAACTTGAAACCCCGGAATCACTGATATTCAGCGGTTCCGGGGCTTTTTCTATGCCTTAGATTCTTCTCTGTTTTCATTATCGTGTAGTGAAAATTGAGGGGTTTTGGAGGCATCAGGTGAGAAACCCACCGAGAAACCCTGAGCGCTCAGAAGGCTGGAAACATCGTCCAGATCATCTGTCTTCAGATTCGTGTAGATATTCGCTGTCAGCGCTATCGTAGAGTGCCCCATCAGCTTCTGGGCAACCCGTATATCAACGCCAAGCCTCGCGAGGTTGGTGCAGTACTCATGTCTGAGACAGTACGGTACCAGATCGGGAGCGAGGGGGAGTGGAGGCACCAGAGCGTTACGGTACAGCTTCGCGCCCATGTCGATATTTATGGCACGGCAGTAAGAGCCCCAGATCCTGCGGCGCTGTCTCGGGTCTATCTGATGTCCCGTAGAGGTAGCCGCGATGTACTCGTAGGGAGGGGTGCTGCGGATCTTCTCGAAGAAGAACTCCGGGACCGGGACGGTCCTGTCTGCGTTCGACGTCTTCGTACCTCTGATGTGAAGTATGCCGTTACCGTTACGTGTGGACAGGTCGCGCCCTTGCGCTTCAGCAGCTTCAGACGGACGGCAGCCACACAGCAGCATGAGCAGGAAAAGATAATACCGTCTGTCCGTCAGGCCGACCCTGATGAAGTGTTCTCTCTCGGAGGCGGTCAGCGCTCGCCGGTGATCCTGTGGGCGTGCCTTCGGCTTCTCTAAGGCTTCAGAGGGGTCACTCTCTATCAGGTGGTTCTGATAGGCTTTTCTGAAGAGGAACCGGATGGCATAGTAGACTTCGTTAACCTGGGTCCGGCTCTTCCCGGTCTGACGGTTCATGACGTCCTGGACGTCGAGCGGCCGGATCTTCTTCAGCGGATAGTCGCCAAGGATAGACAGGATGGACGTCTTCACCCGGTCCTCGAACTTACGCCGGGTCTCATCGCCCTGGCCGGTCTTATATGTAGGGATGCATCTTTCCGCCCAGGCAGTCAGCGTCATGTCTCCGGACAGCACTTTTCGCGCCGCCTTCAGCTCGTTCAGCTTGCGCTCGTATTTTCTGCCAAGTTCCAGAGGATCATCCGCAAGCACCTTATACCGCTTTCCT